>NZ_JBNKPP010000030.1:0-2444 GCF_050295395.1 Agarivorans sp. | reverse complement strand
AGTGACCGATGCGGGTTCTCGCAAGATAGTTGGGCATCACTTGAGTGAAGACATGAAAGCAAACAACGTAGTGAAAGCCCTGAAAATGGCGGTTAGGGATAAGCGCTATATAGCTAATGCGGTGCACCACTCAGACCGAGGCTCACAATACTGCTCGGCTGTTTATCAGGAGGAACTACTGATAAACCAAATTCAGCCGTCGATGACAGACGGCTATGATTGCTATCAAAATGCGTTAGCGGAAAGGATAAACGGCATACTGAAGCAGGAGTTTTTACTGTACCGATGTAAGACACTTAAGGAACTAAAGATACTTGTAAAAGAATCGATAGCGATATACAACACAATGAGACCGCATCTGAGTTTAAATATGGAAACGCCCAATCAGGTGCATAATAGAAAAGGCCAGCTACTGGAGCTGGCCTAAAAACTGTCAACCTATCTTAGGACGGATCATGTTAGTGCTTACCAAGTCGCTTTATAAGCGCGGTAGGCTTTATCTAATGATTTCGCTTGCTTCTTACTCACACCAATTTGGTTAAGCGCAAAACGTAAACGAGCGCGACTCATATCTGAGCCTAAAATAGCCATTGCATCAACCACCGAGATAGAGCTAGTTTTGCCGGTAATGGCAACAAATATAGGTTCTAGAAAATCACGGATCTTCACATCTAAATGCGTAGCCAACTGCTTAGCGACAGCAAATACCACGTCTTTATCCCAATGACGCTGCTCTTCTAGCTGCCAAATAAACAATTGCAATAAGGTGCGAACTTGCTCAAGCTCTAACTTACCCGCACTTAATAGCTCAGAGTCATATTCAGGCATACCAGAAACAAAGTGGCCAGCTAATGGCGCAAGGTCACTCATCACTTCTAAACGCGCCTTAGCTTGCGGCAGAATACTCATCAAGGTTTGCTGGTTGTATGCCCACTCAACCAAACGTTGCGCTAATTGCTCATCGCTAAGTTCTTCGCGGATCCATAAACCGTTTAACCATTTCAACTTATCTACGTCAAACACCGGACCGCCCAGCGATACCCGCTTCATGTCGAAATGCTCAACCATTTCTGCAAGGGTGAACTTTTCTCGCTCATCAGGCATTGACCAGCCCATGCGACCCAAATAGTTCAGCATCGCTTCGGGTAGGAAACCCATTTTGCGGTAGTAATTAATGCTGGTTGGGTTTTTACGCTTACTCAGTTTACTTTTATCTGGGTTACGCAATAAAGGCATGTGACCTAATACTGGAGCTTCCCAGCCTAAGTCTTGGTATAGCTTCAATAGTTTTGGCGCAGAGTTTAGCCACTCTTCACCACGAAATACGTGAGTAATGCCCATTAGATGGTCATCAACAACATTTGCTAAAAAGTAAGTAGGTAGGCCATCGGCTTTAAGTAAAACCTGCATATCTACTTGCTCCCATGGGATCTCAACTTCGCCACGCAAGTAATCGTTAAATTTGAAGCTACCGCTTTCAGGGATCTTCATCCGCACAACATAAGGCTTGTTAGCGGCTAAGTTAGCTTTAATTTCATCTTCACTAAGAGCTAAACCTCGGCCGTCATACTTTGGTTGTAAGCCTTCTGCCATCTGTTGCTGACGCATTTCATCTAGCTCTTCAGCGGTAGCAAAACAGTAAAAGGCTTTGCCTTCGTCAATCAGCTGCTGCGCATATTTTTTATAAATATCGCTACGTTCACTTTGACGATAAGGGCCATGTTCACCACCGCAATCAGGACCTTCATCCCAAGTTAAACCTATCCATTTTAGGCTATCGTAAATAGCTTGTTCAGACTCTCGAGAACTACGTGCTTGGTCGGTATCTTCGATACGCAGAATAAACTCACCACCATGTTGCTTGGCAAAACAGTAGTTAAAAAGTGCAATGTAGGCGGTACCTACATGTGGGTCACCAGTAGGTGAAGGAGCGACACGAGTACGAACTGTCATGTTGATTCTCTAGTTTAAGTAATTGGACCAATTGAATTGCGCGGATTTTACCACACCCATCAAAATTCGCTAGACAACAGCGCCAAGCTAAAACCACTCGGTTTGACTATTTTTAGTACTAACAAGCTCGCTAAATCATCATTTTGCCGAGAATTTGTGCAAGCAGTCAGTTTCCTTAAAATTTGCGTTGACACCTCTGCGAAGCTCCCTATAATACGCCTCCACAAGTTGGTCGCTTAGCTCAGTTGGGAGAGCATCGCCCTTACAAGGCGAGGGTCACTGGTTCAAGCCCAGTAGCGACCACCAATTTACAATTAGGTTGCTTAGCTCAGTTGGGAGAGCATCGCCCTTACAAGGCGAGGGTCACTGGTTCAAGCCCAGTAGCAACCACCATATTTTGGTTTGGTATTAAGCAGTATTAAGGCGACATCGCCCTCCTCTTAATAAACCTAACCATAGGCTGGTAAAGCCAGCCAAAAAATTTGGTCGCT
>NZ_JBNKPP010000029.1:0-5649 GCF_050295395.1 Agarivorans sp. | reverse complement strand
CGGTTATTTTACAAATGTTGGGCTTAAAGCTGGGCAAGTTGGAAGCTTTCCCCTTTATTGATATGCCCGATCAGCGAAATATCAAAGATGGTTTAAACCTTTTAGAAGAAATTGGTGCGTTAGAGCAGCGCCATGGCAAACCTAGCTTAAGTGCGCGTGGTAGGGAAGTGATAAAGTTCCCGATTGATCCGCGTTTAGCACGCATGATGGTGGCGGCTAAGCAATTTAACTGCGTGCAAGAGATGATGGTGATTTGTGCAGCCTTGTCGATTCAGGATCCACGAGAGCGGCCTAACGACCGTAAGCAAGCTGCCGATCAAAAGCATGCGCGTTTTGTTGATAAAGATTCCGATTTTTCGAGTTATTTGCTGTTGTGGCGTTACTTACAAGAGCAGCAACAAGCGCTATCGGGTAACCAGTTTAGAAAGCTCTGCAAGCAAGAGTTTCTTGCCTATATGCGGATCCGCGAATGGCAAGATTTGGTGTATCAGTTATCTTCGGTGGTCAAGGAGCTAGATTACCCGGTAAATCAAAGCGAAGCCGATTACGATGCCATTCATCAGGCGATTACCGCCGGTTTGTTAAGTCATTTGGGCTTTAAAGATAAAGAACGGGAGTTTCTTGGGGCGCGTAATGCACGCTTCGTGGTATTCCCTGGCTCTAGCCAAGCCAAAAAGCCGCCTAAGTGGGTAGTGGCCGCAGAGCTGGTAGAAACTTCGCGCTTATTTGCTCGCGGCGTGGCTAAAATCCAGCCCGCATGGCTCGAGCAGCAAGCCGAGCATTTAATTAAGAAGTCTTATAGTGAGCCGCACTGGTCAACTAAGCAACAGGCGGTAATGGCTTATGAAAGTGTGCGCCTATATGGTGTAACTTTGGTGAATAAACGCTTGGTGAATTACGGCAAAATTGACCCGGTGGTAGCGCGAGAAGTGTTCATTCGCTCGGCCTTGGTGGAAGGGCAATGGCAGGCTAAACATCAGTTCCTTAAAATTAATCAACAGTTACTCGATGATGCTGAAGCCTTAGAACAAAAGCAACGGCGCCGTGACGTGCGGGTGGATGACCAAGTCTTGTTTGATTTTTACGCCGAGCGTTTGCCTCAGGACATTGTTTCTGCCAGCCACTTCAATCGCTGGTGGAAAAAGGCCAGCGAGCAACAAGCCGATTTGCTGACCTTTGATAAGCAAATGCTGTATCAGCATGATGCGGCCCATATTACCGATAAACACTATCCTGAACGCTGGCAGTTTGAGCAAGTCTCGGTTGCACTGAGTTATGTATTTGAGCCTGGGCAAACGGATGATGGCGTAAGTGCGCATATTCCGCTGGCCTTATTAAACCAGCTCGACTTTAGCCGCTTTGAATGGCAAATTCCGGCATTTCGTGAAGAGTTAATCAGTGCTTTAATTAAATCTTTGCCTAAGCCGATACGACGTAACTTTGTCCCCGTACCCAATTATGTGCAGGCCTTCTTGCAAGCGGTGCCCGATACTGAGGGTAATCTGATGGAAGTTCTCACCAAGCAGCTGCTACGCATGAGCGGAGTGAGAATTCCCGAAGACGCCTGGAACATGGATGCGGTGCCTGAACACTTAAAGGTGAACTTTAAGGTTATTGATGAAACTGGCAAGGTAGTGGCACAAGGGCGTAGCTATCAAAGTTTGCAGCAAAAACTGCAACATCAGGTAGAACAAACTATCGCTGAGATGGCCCCTAGCGCCTTTGCCGAGCAAACTAAGCTCAGTGAGTGGAGTTTTGGTGAATTGCCAGCAGTGATTGAAGAGCAGCGTCAGGGTTACCAGCTTACCGCTTACCCCGCTTTGGTAGATGAGGGTAAATCGGTTTCTTTGAAGTTATTCGATAAAGAGGAAGAAGCGCAGTGGAGCCAAACACGCGGCTTAAGTAAGTTGTTACAACTGAATATTCCATCGCCACTGAGCTACTTGCAACAGCATTTGCCGAATAAGGCGAAACTCGGTTTGTACTTTAATCCGTTTGGTCGAGTCGATGTATTGTTAGATGATTGCTGTCTCGCGGTTATCGATAAGTTCTCGGCGCAGCAGCGTATTGATAATGAAAAAGACTTTAAAGCGCTGTGTGACCAAGTGCGTGGTGAGCTGGCCGACCAAACTTTGCAAGCCGTCGTTCAAGTAGAACAAATTCTCAGTTTGCACTATCAAATATCCAAGCAACTGAAAGGTAAAGTGGGCTTTGATCGAGTCATGGCGCATGCCGATATCAAGGCTCAACTCGGCCAATTGGTGCATAAAGGATTTGTGCGTAAGGTGGGGTTAGCGCGTTTAGCCGATGTGCAGCGTTACTTAAAGGCGATAGAACGCCGCCTAGAGAAGCTAGCGATAGACCCACACAAAGATCGCCTTGCTTTGCAACAAGTAGAGACCGCCGCAGAGCGTAGCCAACAATTAAACTTGCCGAGTTATAGTCAAGAGGGTGAGGACTTACGTTGGATGATAGAAGAATTGCGGGTGTCTTTATTTGCTCAGCAACTGGGCACTAAGTATCCCATCTCTTTGAAGCGGGTACTCAATCACATTAGCGAACTAGAAAAAAGGAAGTAACAGGTGAGTGAAGTAACAGCGAGTCAAGGGCCTAAAGTCGAGATTTATTACTGCAGCCTATGTGGTTGGTTGTTAAGAGCGTCTTGGTTGAGCCAAGAGCTGTTAACGACCTTTTCTCAAGAACTCTCCGAGGTGGCCTTAAAACCGGCCAGCAAAGGGCGCTTTCAAATTTATGTCGATGGGCAGCTAGTGTGGTGTAGAAAACAAGACAATGGTTTTCCGGAGGCGAAGGTTCTCAAGCAACGGGTGAGAGACATTATTGCCCCCGATATGGCCTTAGGCCACAGCGACAGCCAGTCTTAGTGTCGGTATTAGATTACAGTGAATGCTAGCGGGCTGACTAGTCGCATAGTTAGAGCTGCTATTTAGGCAAAATAAAAGGGCGCTAATGCGCCCTTATTGCTGGTTAAATTTCGTGATTAAGCGAAGTTTTTAGCAACAAAATCCCAGTTTACTAATGACCAGTAAGCATTTAAGTAATCAGGGCGCACGTTACGGTAGTCGATGTAGTAAGCGTGTTCCCAAAGGTCACAAGTTAATAGCGGAGTAACACCTTCATCAGTTAGCGGAGTCGCAGCGTTGCTGGTGTTTACAATAGCTAGGCTACCATCGGCGTTTTTCACTAACCAAGTCCAGCTAGAACCGAAGTTGTTTACTGCACTGTCGGTGAATTTCGCTTTAAATTCATCAAATGAACCGAAGCTGGCATCAATTGCTGCCGCTAGTTCACCGCTTGGTTGGCCGCCAGCATTAGGGGCTAAACAGTTCCAGTAGAACGTGTGGTTCCAAACTTGAGCTGCGTTGTTGAAGACGCCGCCAGTAGAAGATTTGGTGATTTCTTCTAGGCTTTTATCTGCAAGCTCGGTGCCTTCAATTAAACCGTTTAGTTTAACTACATAAGTATTGTGGTGCTTGCCGTAGTGGTAAGACAAAGTCTCTGCTGAGATGTGTGGCTCTAGGGCGTCTTGAGCGTATGGTAATTCAGGTAGTGTAAATGCCATGTGTTTCTCTCCTTGTAATAATTGGCTGTAACAGCGCAATCTTTTATATAGTAAAAACTTTACTAAATAGTCTAGCACTAGTGTTGAGTAGGGAAAAGCAAAATCAGCAAAAAAAATTGATCTAGCGCAAAGTGGTGAAATTGCTCAGCAATGTTGCTAGGATATATTCAACACCAAGAATAGTCTTAGTCCAGATATTAGAGAAGTTCAAAATGGAAACGATTGATAAAATCAAACAGCAAATTGCTGAAAACCCAATCCTTATCTATATGAAGGGTTCGCCTAAGTTCCCTAGTTGTGGCTTTTCGGCACAAACCGTTGAAGCGCTAATGCAATGTGGCGAGCGTTTTGCCTATGTAGATATTCTACAAAACCCAGATATTCGTGCCGAGTTGCCTAATTACGCAGATTGGCCAACCTTCCCACAATTGTGGGTAGAAGGTGAATTGATTGGTGGTTGTGACATTGTGATGGAAATGTTCCGTAGTGGTGAACTACAGCCGCTTATCAAAGAAACCGCCGCCAAACACCCAGCTCCCGAGGCTGAGTAAGCAATTATTTGAACAAAGCCGCTCATATTTGAGCGGCTTTTTATTGTTGCCTATCAAGTTGTTCAATGTTTTTCCATAAAAAGGTAAAATCAAAGAGACTTTTTGTGATCAAAAGCGTATAGTGCGCATCCTTTAAATAATTGTGGGCCAAATATGACAGAATCCAGCAGTTCAAGTTTTGAGCAATTTGCTTTACCTGAAACGATTTTAAAAGCGATTTCCGAGATTGGATTTGAGACGCCGTCTCCGATTCAGGAAAAGACCATTCCATTGCTGCTGGAAGGACACGACGTACTTGGCTTGGCACAAACTGGCACCGGTAAAACCGCGGCTTTTTCTCTTCCATTAATAGCTAAACTTGATCCTCAGCTAAACGTTCCGCAAATGTTGGTGCTAGCGCCAACGCGTGAGTTAGCTAATCAGGTGGCTGACGCCATTAAAGATTTTAGCCGTAATATCCCTGGCCTACGTGTACTGGCTATTTATGGTGGCGCAGATTACGCTCAACAAATTAAGGAACTTCGTCGTGGTCCACAGATTATTGTGGGTACCCCAGGGCGAACCATTGATCACCTTGAGCGTGGTAAATTAAAACTAGACCAGCTAAAAGCGCTAGTTTTAGATGAAGCCGATGAAATGTTGCGCATGGGCTTTATTGATGACGTAGAGCGCATCATGCGGGATATTCCGAAAGAGCGTCAAACGGCGTTGTTTTCGGCCACCATGCCGCCTGCAATTAAAAATATTACCAAGAATTACATGTCGGAGCCCAAGGAAGTTAAAATTGCGGCTAAGACACAAACCGTGTCAAACATTGACCAGTTTTACTGGCAAGTGGCCGGATTGAACAAAATTGAAGCCTTGGCTCGGATATTAGAGGTCAATAATGATGGTGCCGCCATTATTTTTGCACGCACTAAAACCTCTACCACCGATATTGCAGAGCGTCTTGAGGCTAAAGGCTTTAGCGTTGCTGCGTTAAACGGCGATATGAACCAAAGCATGCGTGAACGCACTATTACGCGTTTGAAAGCGGCTAAATTGGATATCGTAGTCGCCACCGATGTTGCGGCACGTGGTTTAGACGTAGAACGCATTGGTTTAGTGGTTAACTTCGATATTCCGTATGATGCCGAAGCCTACGTGCACCGTATTGGTCGTACTGGCCGCGCCGGACGTAGTGGTAAAGCGGTGATGTTTGTGGGTTTCCGCGAACAACGTTTATTGCGCAATATTGAACGCGTTACGCGCCAAAAAATTGAGCCAATGCAGCTTCCTACTCGTGAAGAAATCGAGAAGAAGCGTATCTCTAGCTTCCAAGATAAACTGGCAGCAGCGGTTGCCAATGTTCAGCTAGAAGATTATCAAGCGATTGCTTCTGAGTTAGCCAGCAACTTAGGTATGAGCGAACTTGAACTCGCCACTGCCTTGTTGTTCCAAGCGCAAACGGCTCGTCCATTTAAGTTACCTGCTGACCCAGAGGTTCGTTCGGCTCGTTTCAATAACGAACGTCCTTCA
>NZ_JBNKPP010000028.1:0-10708 GCF_050295395.1 Agarivorans sp. | reverse complement strand
CTAATATCGGGCGCATCTTAGGCAAGAGATCGTCCTGCTACAACTCCGACCAGAGTATATATTCTATGGTTACTTATCATTTTTGTAGTTTTGTTATCTATTAAACTTAAAATTATTTAATGAAAATTTTATTTTTAACTGCTGTGGTTAATGGTGTCGCTAGCCGACCTTACTAGATGTTTTCCTGTGCAGGCTTAAACTTGTTATAGCGATATTCTGGGAGGTGCTGATGAGTGGCCTCTGCACTTGTTTTGGGTAACAGCTGGCAAATACAGACTAGCCAAATTAAGGGAGAGACCATGCTTAAGGGTTTTCATCATGTTGCGATTATTTGTTCTGACTATGCTAGTTCAAAGCATTTTTACACGCAGATCTTAGGATTACAGCCTATTGCTGAACATTATCGGCAGCAGCGAGATTCTTATAAATTAGATTTAGCGCTTCCCGGAGGAGGGCAAATTGAATTGTTTTCGTTTGCTGAGGCTCCGCCTCGCCCCAGCTACCCGGAAGCTCAAGGTTTGCGGCATTTAGCCTTTGCGGTGGATGACATCGAACAGGTAGTGGCTAAGTTACGTAGCTACAATATCGCGGTGGAGGCCTTACGAGTGGATCCCTATACCGAGAAGATGTTTACTTTTTTCAATGACCCCGATGGCTTGCCACTAGAACTCTATCAGGTTTAATTGGTTTATCTTTAGTGGGGGCTGATCGAAGCGTATCGGCTGCACGTAATGCTAGCAAGCAATTATTTTAGGGATGGCGATGCAACATCAATTAGTCTGGTTTAGAAATGACCTTAGGGTCAGAGACAATCAAGCCTTAAGCCAAGCGGTAGCCAGCAAACAAGCGGTATTGGCAGTGTACCTTGCCTGCCCGCAACAGTGGCAAAGCCATGATCTTGCGCCGATTCAGGCCGATTTAATCGAGCGGCGTTTAGCCACTTTGCAGCAACAGTTGGCAGAGTTGAATATTCCTTTGTTGGTCGTGCATTGTCCCGACTTCGCTAGCGTTCCGCAGTGCTTTTTACAGTTAGCCCAGCAGTATCATATTGGCGCCGTGCATTTTCAGCAGCAATATGAGCTAAATGAACAACGCCGTGACCAAGCGGTGCAGCAAAGCCTGAGTCAGCAAGGCCTTGAGGTCTTTAGTTACCATGGCGATTGCATATTGCCACCGGCTTCGGTGCTGACGAAAACCGCACAGGTATTTAAGGTGTTCACTCCCTTTCGTAAGGCTTGGTTAGGCCAGTTAGACGACGCTTGTTTTAGCCCATTGGCTGCGCCAGCAGCGGTGCTAGCATCGTTGGTGCCGGACAGCTTTAAGCCGCTGCTGGCTCAGCCCGAACCGGTTAAGCTTGATTACCCCACCCAAGATAGTAGTGCTTGGCTATGCGATGAACATCAGGTTATTCAGTGTTTACGTGACTTTAGCGCGGCGAAGGCCGAGTCCTATCAGCAGTTACGTGATTTCCCTGCAGAGGCGGGCACCAGTAAGCTTTCGGCCTATCTGGCTTTAGGCATAATATCGCCCCGTCAGTGCTTGGCCAGGCTCTATCACGATCATCCACAAGTGCTTGAAAGCCAGCAAGGGGGCGCTTTTGTTTGGTTAAGTGAAATTGTGTGGCGGGAGTTTTATCGCCACCTTATCGCGGCCTATCCGCAGTTATGTAAAGGTCGAGCATTTTTAGAATGGACCGAGCGAGTCAGCTGGCAGCATGATGAGCAGCTTTTGCAGGCTTGGCAGCAAGGCAAAACCGGTTATCCGATAGTGGATGCAGCAATGCGCCAATTGGCCGAAACGGGTTGGATGCATAATCGCTTACGCATGATAGTAGCGAGTTTTCTCAGTAAAGACCTGTTGATTGATTGGCACCACGGAGAACGTTGGTTTATGCAGCATTTGATTGATGGTGACTTTGCCTCAAACAACGGCGGCTGGCAGTGGGCTGCTTCAACGGGTACCGATGCTCAGCCTTACTTTCGAATTTTTAACCCCACTACCCAAGGCGAGCGCTTTGATCCGAGCGGCGAGTTTGTGCGTCACTGGTTACCTGAGTTAAGTGAGGTTCCTGGGAAAAAGGTGCATCAAGCGCATACTTGGGCAGAAAAGCATGCTGTGCATTTAGCTTATCCTAAACCCATCGTAGACCATGCCAAGCAGCGTAAATTGGCCCTAAGTCTATTCGAACAAGCTAAAGCTAACTACGGCGCAGTCGAACCACTTTCATAATTTCAAACTCTAAGCCCGCAGTAACTTGTTGGCTGGGGTAGTAACTGAGGTTGACTCTTGCGCCACTCAGGTTTTGATAGCGTTGTTTACGTTTGTAAACAAAGGGTACGTCATAGCCGCTAAGCATTAGCGTATGTACGATCCAGTCATCTTGCTCCCGCTGAACATGCGAGCACACCTTCATATTTTCTGAATGAATTAACTGAGGGCGCTTTTTTAGCAATTTATCTGGATCGTCGTTTAACATTGCAAACTAGCCGTAAACACAGAGGTAGGCGGTTTCGGTGGGCACTTTAAGTTGGAACTTCGCATTACCAGGAACGTTAAACTGTTGTCCGTCTTGGTAACTTACCCACTCGGTTTCGCCGGGTAATTTTACAATCAGTTCGCCAGCGATAACCACCATTAACTCGGGCTCGGCTGTGCCAAATTCATATTCTCCCTCAGCCATTACGCCAACTGAAGAAGGCTTTTCTTTCCCTGCAAAGCTAATAGATTTTACCTTGCCGTCAAAGTATTCGTTGCTCTTTAACATGTTATTTCCTTGGTTGATTTTATTGTACAAATTGGCAGGCTAGCATAATGTGGGCGAATTTGGATCGCCTAAGGAATTATTTGAACAATGAGTGAGCAGTCTTTTTCTGGCGAGGGGCTTTTTGACAAAGCAATGCTACTAAAAGTAGCTCGTCAAAAAATGCCCTTTGGCAAATATGCCGGCCGAGAAATCATCCGTTTACCAGAGGAATATTTGCTTTGGTTCGCCAATAAGCAGGGTTTTCCCAAAGGGGAATTAGGCCAATTAATGGCCTTGGCTTTAGAAATACAGGTGGCGGGTTTAGAAAAACTACTTTGGCCACTTATCGATACAAAGCACAAATAACTTTAGTTGTAGCTTGGTTGTTTTTTGTTCATCTCTTTGCTAGTTTGTTAATTCTAAATATGTTTATTCAATGCTTTAATCAAAATTTAACATTATTTGATGACTTAGCACTGGATTTATTGAGTATTTAGTAGAGAATGTAATTTGCTGTAGCAATGCTTGTTGATAGTCCAAAGTTTTTCGCTGTTCTAATATTTTAGGTGGGTTTAACTTTTTGTCGCTGGCTTGCCTAGCTAATACAACGTTAAATATGCACATGGAATATGAGAGGACGATAATGTCAGGTCAGGTATTATCTGGAACCGTTAAATGGTTCAACGACGAAAAAGGGTTTGGTTTTATTGCACAAGAGAAAGGTCCGGACGTATTTGTTCACTTTCGTGCTATCAATGGCAATGGACGCCGTACTTTGCTTGAAGGCCAAGCAGTAACGTTTGAAGTAGTTCAAGGTCAGAAAGGCCCACAAGCTGAGAATGTTACCGCTCTTTAATAGTTGCCGCATAACATTTCAGTTAAAACGCTATCTACATTGATAGCGTTTTTTTTTGTTTACAGCTAAGCAAAACTAAAAATCAGACAGAAATATCCGAGACTTACTGACTTTGTTAGGCTGGGTGTTTCGTTATATTGACAGTAATCGCAGCGTTACTTGGCGCGGTGAGTCGTCATATTTTGCTGATGAGATGGAGTACGCCGTTATTTCGAAATCTTGTTTAGTCCCTAACTTGCAAAATGTTGCTGAACGTTTTTGGCAGTTTTCCCAACATGTTTACGCTAACCCCGAATTGCAAAGCTTGTGTTTGAGTTTACAAGATAAGCAACAGCGCAATATAAATCTCTTGCTTTGGTTGAGCTTTTGTCAGCAGCAGTCTTGGACGGTAAATCTTGAACAGTTGTTAGCGCAAATCCGCGATAGTGAACAAAAACTGGCGCAGTTTCGCCGTCACCGTAAAACCATTAAACCTTTGCTCAGTGATACTCAATATCAACTGTTGTTGAAGCACGAATTAAAACTGGAGCGCCGCCAGCAACAATTGTTGGTATGTAGCCAGCAGCGCCACCCCGGCAAGCAAACTGCGCAGCAGGCTTTAACCGCTTACTTACAACAAGCCGAAGTGGCAGAGCGTTACCTTAGCCGAGTGAGTGCCGTATTGGTTTAGTGTTGGTGTTGGTAGAGTGTTTGATACAAACCGGTTTGTGCAATCAATTGCTGGTGCTCGCCAGCTTGGCTAATTTTACCGTCGTCTAATACATAGATCAGATCGGCTTGCCTAATTGCACTTAAGCGGTGGGCAATAATTAAGGTACTGCGCTGTTGTAAAAAGGCCTTAAGATTGCGATGCAGTTTGGCTTCGGTCTCGGTGTCTAAAGCCGAGGTGGCTTCATCCAGAATCACCACTTGCGGATCACTTAATACCATTCGGGCAATGGCTAAACGTTGTTTTTGGCCTCCAGATAGTTTTACTCCACTGCGTCCTACTAGGGTCTCTAGTTGTTCAGGTAGTTGCTTCACCGTGTCGGCTAACTCGGCTATGGCCAGCGCTTGCCATAGCGCCTGTTCGCTGTGCTGATTGCCCATGCTTAAGTTTTCGCGAACACTGGTATTAAATAAAATGGGTTGCTGTAAAACAGTGGCTATGTTGCTGCGAATACAGGCATAGCCGACTTGTTCTATCGGCACGCCATTAAACAAGATGTCGCCTCGGTCTTTTTGGTAAAGCCCTAACAGTAGGTTGACCAAGGTTGACTTGCCACCACCGCTCACCGAAACCAGCGCAACTTTTTTTCCGGCAGGTAACTTAAGGCTAATGTCTTGTAGTACCGGTGACTCGGCAGTATAGCTAAAATCGACATTTTTAAAGTCGATATCAAATTGGCGCTGCTCGGCGAAGGGATTGGTTTCGCAGGGATAAGAGGGCTCTTGTTTGAGTTCAAATAGTTGGTTAAGCCTGGCTAAGGCGGCATTCGCACTATAGTAGCTGTATTGAATATTGAGAATTTCTTGCACCGGTCCCATCATGAACCATAGGTAACCGAACACCGCAAATATTTGGCCAACGGTGAGGTCGGAAAATACCACCATTAGCATGGCTATGGCGCGAAAAATCTCGAAGCCAACTAAAAAAATAGTGAAACTCAGGCGGTTGACCGCGTCGGTTTTCCAATGGGATGCTATCGCATGATCTTTTAATTCAGAGGCGGCGTTCACCACCCGTGAAAAATAGTGACCTTCACGCTGGCTAGCGCGTAATTGTTGAATGCTATCTAGGGTTTCAATAAGTGCTAGCTGAAAGGCCTCAAAGGCGGCGTTTTCGCGTTTTTTTAAGTCTTTTACATGACGGCCAAAAGAGCGGGAAAAGTAAATCACCGCGGGGTTAAGCAATAAAATAATTAAACCCAGTTGCCAGTCTATCCATAATAATATCGCCGCAGTACCAATAATGGTGAGCACGGCCACTAGAAACTTAGATAGACTTTCACTAATAAATTTATCTAGGGTTTCTACATCGGTCACGCAGCGGGCGCTGATCCCGCCAGAACCTTGAGTTTCATATTCGCGCAGTTCTACCTTAGGCAAATGGTTGACTAAGCGTTCGCGGATCAAAAAGCTAATTTGTTTGCCAATGAAGGTAAATTGTCGAGCTTGCAGTACGCTAATCACCAAGGACATAAGACGCAAGCTAATCACTAATAGCAAAATGCAAATAATGTAAGCGCTGGCGGTGTGCCATTGCTGAGGCAGTAGTGATTGCATTAGCGAAACCGCTTGCCCTGGTTGCTTGAGTAATACTTCATCCACTAACAGTGGCATAAGCAAGGGAATGGGTACGCTAACTAGTGTCGCCAGTATTGCAATTAGGTGGGCATAGACTAAAGGTTTTTTGTATTGAAATACTTGTTGGCGAATGGTTGCCCAAGTAAAACTGGAAGAGTGAGAAGCTGCCTGCATAATCTAAATAAGAATCTTTTTCATTTATAGTGGCGTCAGTCTACGAAGACACTCATGAAAAAGCCAGTATTAGCAGCCATTGATTGGCTGCTAATTGCTGGTGGCTAGTCTTCGCTACTGTCTAAGTCACTAACATTATCAATTTTCTTCTGGCGTTTAATGGGGGCGTCACCCATATCTTTACCCACCACGAAGGTTTTGTTGGTTTTCACGGCTGGCTTCTGATGGTGTTTGCTGGCCGCTTTGGCTTTACGTTTTTGCGCTGGTTGGCCAAGGCTTGGTTTATGTTTCTTGTTTGCCAGACCTTTAAATTTAGCTTCAAGCCCTGTTAGGCTAACAAACTTCACTTTTTGCTCTAATAAGGCTTCTAAGTTTTTAAAGCTAAACCAGTCTTTGGGGCCCACTAAAGAGTAGGCTTGGCCTTGGTTACCTGCGCGACCAGTACGGCCGATACGGTGAACATACTCTTCCACATGCTTGGGCATATCAAAGTTAATCACATGCGACACCTGCACGATATCTAAACCGCGCGAGGCTAAATCGGTAGTAAACAATACCTTTTGTTGTCCTCGGCTAAACTCATCCATGATTTTGTTGCGCGCACCTTGGCTTAAATCGGCGCTTAACGCCGAACAGCGCAGCCCTTGTTCGCTAAACAGTTGGGCAAGGCGCTCGGTATCGGCTCGAGTCGCGGTAAATACTATCGCCTGTTTGAGTGACTCTTGCTTAAGAATTTCGCTGAGTTGCTGTTGTTTGTGGTCTAAGTGATCGCTGAGTAAAAACTGTTGCTGAATATCCTGGTGCTGAGTAAAGCTAAAACCAACCGCAATGCGCTCTGGTTCATTCAATAGTTTTAGTGCAAAGCTATTGATGGCTGCATCATCGAGAGTGGCCGAAAACATTAAGGTTTGGCGCTTACGGTGGCTGGCGGCTTGATCAACAGAATTCAATTGCTCGGCGAAACCGAGGTCTAGCATACGGTCCGCTTCATCGAGAATCAGCAATTCCAAACCATCGAGGAATAAATGACGCTTACTTAAGTGGTCGGCTAAGCGCCCTGGTGTGGCCACGATGATCTGTGGTTCCTTGCGCAGCAACTTGCTTTGGTCATTAAAGTTTTCCCCGCCAGTTATCAAGCAGGCGCGAGTTTGGGTATTGGCGATCAATAAACGTAGCTGGGCAAAAACTTGCTTAGCCAGTTCTCGGGTTGGCGTCAGAATTAAGCAGCGAGCATCACGTTTCGATAAGGCGCGTGTTTTGAGCATGCGTTGCATGGCTGGCAATAAGTAGGCAAGGGTTTTGCCTGACCCGGTTTTTGAAGAGGCCAGTAGATCCTTTCCTGCCATCGCTGCGGGAATGGCTCTAGCTTGGATCTCTGTGGCTTCGCCAAAGCCCAAGTGTTGAATGGTTTTATTTAAGCGGGGATCAAGGCCAAATTCAGAAAACTGCAAGTTGTTACTCTCTTAGCTATTAAAGTGATTGAGATTATAACGCTAAATGGCCCGACTAACATTAAGGATCCATTTATTGTGCTGCTGGGAGATTGGTTTTTATTGGGTATAAATATAAGTTGAGCCTTGTTTGCTCGTCTTAAGACCTTGTTTGCGGCCAAGTGAGTGTATCTCACTTGATACATAACAGCATAAAAAATAGGCACTTTATCTTGCGAATATGAGTTTCGCTTGCGATAGTTGAACTATTGCTCAATAAGTAATGTAAACAAGGGCCAAGGATAGCTAATGACTGCTTCATCTTCGCACCAGCAAGGAAATTCGCACCGGTTTTCATTTCAGATCCACCTCGTTGTGGTCATGATTATCATGTTATTTGCGAGTGGTTTAGTGATTGGTACTATCAACTATTTCCATACCAGTGACATGGTGGCACAAAATCAAGCTCGCGCACTTGACCAAGTTGGGCGGGCCACGGTAGCGGAGCTAGAGGGGATTATTTTCCCTGCCCAGAATTTTGTTAATAGCTTAGCGGCGATGAATTTAAGCATTGAGCAATTACAACATGATCATCAAAGTTGGTTGCCCATGTTATATGCCACTCTACGCCAGCAGCGCGGCTTGTCGGCCATTTACATGGGTTATCAGAATGGCGACTTCTACTTGGTTCGCGCTTTAGATTCTGCGGAAAAAAAAGCGATAGTGCAGGCCCCTGTTGGCGCAGAAGTCTTGGTAACACAGATTATTAATGGCCAATCAACACAACGTTTTTTTGATCAACAATTGCAGCCGATTATCGATGATATTCAACGTGAATATCGACTCGACCCTCGCCAGCGGCCTTGGTATCAACTGGCCATGCAGCAATCTGGGGTAGTCGCCACTGCACCTTATGTATTTTATACCACCAAACAAGTGGGGGTGACCTTCGCTAAGGTGAATGCTAAACGCGATATGGTGGTGGGGGCCGATATTACTTTGGCCAGTGTTTCTAGTAGCCTGCATAAAAACTTAATCAGCCCTTCTTCATTGCTGGTGTTATTTAATAATGATTTTTCGGTATTGGCCCATCAACGACCAGATTGGATAGCTAAGCATATTAGGCTGGAGCAAGATCAGGTTATTCTGCCACGTTTAGACGCGCAGGATTTTGGGGTGATCTCGCGCTTGGCCGAATATACCCAAAACCACCAAACTAACTTTACCATTGTTGGTGATGGGGAGGATTGGATAGGCCAAATTATCGAAATCACCTTGAATACCGAACCTGGCGTAGCCGCGCCGATAAAGGGCTTACATTTAGGTTTAGTCTCTCCAGAACATGAAGTATTAACCGAAGCGCGCTCCGCCCGTGATCAGTCCATCATATTTAGTTTATTAATTATTCTGCTGTCTATTCCTGTGGCTTGGTATGTGGCGCGTTTAGTGGCTACGCCCTTACAAGAATTGATGAAGCAAAACGAAGCGATAATGGCTTTTGATTTTGATGCAACCGAACAGGTGCATTCGGTGGTATTGGAAGTTCATCAGTTGAGCCGTATTACTGAGCAATTAAAGAAAACCATTAAGCAATTCGCTGATGTTTCAACCATGTTGGGCGAAGAAGATAACTTTGAGCGGCTATTAAAGAAAAGTGTTCAGGAGATGCAAACCATTGTTGGCATGGAATATGGCGCAATTTGGTTGAAGCAAGACCAACAGTTTGTCTTGCAAACTAAACCAGCTAAAGACTTTCTGTTGCCCACCGCTTTTTCCTATAGCGACACTTTGTCACAACCCTTGGTGCAACACCTACTTGATGGCACAACCAGCCCCACCAGTAAGTTTGTGCAGTTTGAGTTTCAAGAGCAAACACTGTCGATGGTGGTGGCACCGTTGATTAATCAAGAACAAAAGTTAGTGGGCATGAGCGCCACATTTAGTTTCCATGAAAGCAAGGTGATGCCTCGGGTTCTGTCATTTATTGACGCCTTGAGTAGCCTTGTGACTGTGGCCATTGAGAACCGACATTTAATCGAAACGCAGAAGAACTTACTGGAAGCCTTTATTCGTTTAACTGCGGGAGCGATTGATGCTAAGTCACCCTATACCGGCGGCCACTGCCAACGGGTACCCGAGCTGACTAAAATGTTGGCTTCGGCGGCGGTTGAGCAACAACAGGGGGTATTTGCCGACTTCTCAATGAGTGAGGCGCAGTGGGAAGAATTATATATTGCTAGTTGGTTACATGATTGCGGCAAGGTAACCACGCCCGAATATGTGGTTGATAAGGCGACTAAGCTTGAGACGATTTATGATCGCATCCATGAAATTAGAACTCGCTTTGAAGTGCTTAAGCGTGATGCTCAGTTAGATTATTGGCAGCAAATTGCCAAGGGGGCGAGTACCGAACAGCAGCAACAGTTGCAGCAACAGCTAGAGCAAACATTGCAGCAGTTAGACGAGGAATTTGCTTTGGTCGCCAAAGCGAATATAGGCGGCGAGTTTATGGAGCCGCAAGACATTCAACGTTTGCAACAAATTGGGCAGCGCACTTGGCAGCGAACTCTAGATGATCGTTTAGGACTGTCACACATGGAGTTAGATCGCCGCCGCGATCCCCCATCTAGCTTGCCTGCAACCGAGTTTTTGCTTGCCGATAAACCTGAGCACATTATTCATCGGCGCGAAGATGAGAAGATTAGCGATGATAACCCTTGGGGCTTTAAGCTGAATGTGCCCGAGTTTAAATACAACCGCGGTGAGTTGTATAACTTGAGTATCGCTCGCGGTACCTTAACCGAAGAAGAACGTTACAAGATTAACGACCACATAGTACAAACCATTATTATGCTCGATAAGCTGCCTTTCCCTGATCACTTAAAAGGCGTGCCACAAATTGCCGGAGGCCATCATGAGAAAATGGATGGCACTGGTTATCCGAAGCAGCTCACTAAAGAGCAAATGCCAATTACCGCAAGAATGATGGCGATTGCCGATATTTTTGAAGCACTCACCGCGGTAGACCGCCCCTATAAAGAGGGTAAGAGTTTGAGCCAATCGCTAAAAATTATGCGCTTTATGTGTGATGACCAACATATTGACGCGGATATCTTCGCCTTGTTTTTAAACTCGGGCATTTACTTGGATTACGCCAAGGCCTATCTCAAACCAGAGCAGATAGATGAAATAGATATTAACGATTATTTGCCGCAGAAT
>NZ_JBNKPP010000027.1:0-1775 GCF_050295395.1 Agarivorans sp. | reverse complement strand
AAACTTTCCCCTCAATCGCGCTAAAGCACGACCTACAAGAGAGCGCGCGAAACAAGTTTCACGCCTACGATAGAAAACATTAGGCGCTAGGATTTAGGCTCTGGGACGCGATATGAAATCGCTACTACATGTTCGGCGTTAAAACGCCTCCTACACCAAGAGGTGATATTGATGTAGGTCGTCATTTATGGCGACAAGCTTGCAAACTTTACTCTTGTAACTTGCTAACTTTCCCCTTGTAACTTGCTAACTTTACTCTCGCCCCTAGCAACTCGCTAACTTATTCCCCTTTCCCCGGCTTTTTCAAAATCTTGTCTTTAAAATCAAGAACCTTACCAATGCCAGAACCTAGTTTCATTAGGCTTTGAAGTTGTTCAGGGCTTAAGCGTTGTAGCTCTGCTGACCACTTAGTAACGGTTTCGAGCAGGTCGTGAATTTCTTGCATTTGCTGTTGAGCAAAGCGCTCATCGTCAGTGTGGGCTTCTTCTAAAATGTTATCGCGAAGAAGGCTAAGGGTTGGGTCTATCTCGCGCTTTTTACGCTCTTCGAATACGCGGTTGGCCATATCCCAAATGCTGCCAGCAGGGCCGTAGTATTCTTTACGGTCACCCGGAATATGATGCACTTTAATTAAGCGCCAAGACTGTAGCTCTTTAATGCCCATGCTGACGTTTCCGCGCGAGATACTTAAGGTATCGGCAATTTCATTGGCGGTCATTGGCTCTTTAGTAATGGTTAATAATCCACACATTTGACCAATGGTGCGGTTAAAGCCCCAACGGCTACCCATTTCACCGCAGTGCATAACAAAAGCTAAGTTTTTTTCAGATAGGCTCATAATTTTTAGTATTCAAAAATTTCAGAAATTAAATGCTAGCACGCTCGGAGTATAACTAAAAGAAATAGCCACTATGCAATCTGCTACTACTAAAGTGTAGATACGCCACATTTTAAATTTAAGTTATTGAATTTAAATAGTAGTTTAATTAGATGCCGCAGTGATTAGCTATTTGATGTGGATCAATAATAGTGACAGTTAATAAGTTTATCGTATAGGCTGAAATCCAATAATACCATGGAGGAAGGTTATGAAAGCTGCAGTAAATAAAGAGTACAAAGGTAAATTAACTATCGAAGATATCCCATGCCCAGAGGTGGGAATTAACGATGTGCTAGTTAAAATTGCCGCGTGTGGTGTGTGCCACACAGATTTACATGCTTGTCATGGAGATTGGCCAGTCAAACCTAAAATGCCATTAGTACCGGGCCATGAAGGGGTAGGTACTATCGAAAAAGTAGGCGCAAACATTAAACACTTATCAGTAGGCGACCGTGTCGGTGTTCCTTGGTTGTATAGCGCCTGTGGCCATTGTGAGTTTTGTTTAGAAGGTAAAGAAACTTTATGCCTTGAGCAGCACAACACTGGGTATTCAGTCGATGGTGGTTACGCCGAGTACTGTGTAGCCCATGGTGATTACGTGGTGAAAATTCCTGAAGGATTAGGGTTTGCTGAAGCCGCACCTTTATTCTGTGCGGGGGTTACAACCTATAAAGCGCTTAAAGTGACTGATGCAAAAGCAGGCGACTGGGTGGCAATTGTCGGTGTTGGCGGCCTAGGCCATTTAGCAGTGCAATACGCAAAAGCAATGGGCTTTAATGTAATTGCCGTTGATACCGGCGAGAGCAAGTTGGCACTTGCCAAAGAGCTTGGCGCAGACATCACCATAGACTTTATGAAGCAAGTGCCTTCAGAAACCATTTTTGAACAAGTGGGT
>NZ_JBNKPP010000026.1:0-1830 GCF_050295395.1 Agarivorans sp. | reverse complement strand
AAAATATCATGGCAAAACAGTGAGTCTCATTGCTCTGACGCTGATCTCTAGCCTGACTTGGGTGCCTATTGGCGACAAGCAGGCGTTAATTTGCCCGTTAGCGCAATTGAGTCAGTGTCTGGCAAGCTTTCCAACTCAGGTCCGTGAACAACTCCCCCGCAGTGAAGCCCAGTTTCAAACAGAGCTTGGGCTTCGCAGTGCAATGGTGTTACCCGTCGAAAATAGTCATTTCTCCGGTTTAATCCTAGTAAATGAGCGAGAAACACCAGAGTTTCAGCTGCTCAATATCGATGGCACAACCTATCAATATGACCTCAAAGAACAGGCATTATTAACCCTGTGGCACGAGCTAGGACACCTTGAGAATCTGGCCTTGCAGGGCAGTTTATTGCCAAAAGAATTAACAGCTTACCAGCATGAGTGGTTAGCGGATCTCTATTTGGTTTGGCGTGTTGCTAAGGCCAAAGGCAATCTGGATTTAGCCTGGCAGCAATACCACAGACGCAACCTTGCAGCATTAACAAGTTCGCAGTATATGTCTCACTGGACTAGCCCTATGATGATACAAGTGTTAAAAAAGTATCAAGTGAGCCAGATTGTCCACTACCGCCAATATCGTGATTTTGTCGCCGATTTTTATCCTAAAATAGTACAAATAGAACCAGAGGTATTTCGTGAGTATTCGAGTTTAATGCAGCGTACTTTTGGTGAGACTGTGCTGCAACCCCTGCCAGCATACCTATCTTGGCGTAAGCCGGATCTTGGGCGTTACCTTAACCCGACACTGACATTGCTAATGGGGGAGGCAAAGGCCCACGACTGGTTAGTACAAAATTCAATGTTGTGAATATGTAAACAGAATCGATAAATCTCCCTGTTTCAAACTGAACCCTAGCTGAACAAAAGCGAAATACACTTGTTTGGCGTTTCCAAACAGCAGTAATCCCTGAAAGGCTTTGGTAAGCTCTACCCCAGAAAAAGAACAACGGGAGACTTTACTATGGCTAAGCGCTCGCGAGTACAGACTGAGCAGACCATAAATCAGATTATGGATGAAGCGTTAAGACAAATTTTGACTATTGGCTTTGAGACTATGTCTTATACCACGTTATCTGAAGCAACGGGGATTAGCCGCACCGGTATTAGTCATCACTTTCCGCGTAAAAACGACTTCTTAATCCGTTTAGATAGTCGTATTGGCAATTTATTTGTTGCCGCGCTCGACTTTTCTAGCCAAGAAGCCTTAGAAGCCTCTTGGATGAAAGCGATGCAAGAAGAGCATTACCGCGCAGTGTTAAGATTATTCTTCAGCCTCTGTGGTGGCGCGAATAACGAAATCACCCTCTTCAGAGCGGTCAGCACAGCACGTCAGCAAGCCATTGCTGAATTAGGATTGGTCGGCGATCGTACTATCAATCACCTATTAGGCCGTACTGCGGTCATGCTGCTGTCGAATTTTGATGTTGCCAAAGCGGCATAATCTTAAGCATCACCACAAAAAAGGAGCCTTAGGCTCCTTTTTTGTTTCTATGGTTTGGCGAATAGCAGTTGGTTTTATCCGCCGTGGCGTCAGAGATTTTATGCACCCTTAAGTTAGTTAAGTTGCAGTTAGTGAAGCTGCAATGGGGGCGTCAGCTGCGCTTGTTTTAACTTTTGTTGGGTAAGATAAACGCCGACAGCCATAAAGGTCAGCGCCGCGGCGATTAAGGCACAAAGCGCGTGATGGAACACCAAATGACTGATAAAGAAGGCTGGAATATCCTCAATGCTGTCGATAAGGAAGAGTTTAACGATAAGCCCAAGGTATAAGAGCAAGTGTAATATCGCCCC
>NZ_JBNKPP010000025.1:0-2866 GCF_050295395.1 Agarivorans sp. | reverse complement strand
GACCGGCTTATGACATAAATTAATTTTACTGGCTTACCACATTAAATCATCGGGAATCTGGTAGTCTGCATACGGATCGTCTTCGTCAATGACATCTTGGCTAGGGTCATTGATTAATACCACTACGCTTTCATCTCGTTGGGCAATTTTTTCCGCCACAATGCTGGGCACTACTTCATAACTCTCAGCTAAAGTGACAATGGCAAGACGTCCGTTACTCAACTGCTTACGTAGCTCCTCGGTAACGTAAATCTTTTTAATCAAGCCATGATGAGTAAAGTTGTAAGCATCTTCTCCGCGAGAACGATCTAACTTATTCATTTCAATCAATTGCTTAATTTGTGCGGCAATTGCTCTCTTTTCTTTTTCAGCATTCTGCATCTGCGCCAACTCGGCATCGCGTTGCTGTTGCTCAATGCGGGCTTGTTCGGCTGCCGCTTTAACTTCTTTAGCAAGAGTGCGGGATTTTTTATTGGTTTTTCCCACTTTTTTTGCTTTTTTCTTATCAACTAAACCAGCTTTAAGCATCTGCTCTTGCAGGGATAACTTGGCCATGGGGAGTGCTTACCTTTAAATCAGTGAAATGAATAGCGCGTGGCAAAGCACGCTTTGGGGCAAATAATACGCCAAGCGCAAGCGAATTAGAACCTTCCTGCGGTAGTGAAATAGGGCTTTAAACACTTAAGTGCTTGATAGGTAATATTCATTAAAAAATTAATATATACTCTTGGTACATGATCATATTTACAGTGGTTTAAGTGGAACTCAGCAGCTTACCAATTACCGCCCTCAAGGGAGTAGGGGATAAACTGGCCGAAAAATTAGCTCGCTTACATATTCGTAGCGTGGGCGACTTACTGCTGCACCTTCCACTTCGTTACGAAGACCGCACTCGGCTGTGGCCGATTCACGACCTGTTACATGGTAGCCATGTCTCTGTGCACGGGGAAATTACCAAAGTAGAGATTATTCAAGCTCGCCGCCGCATGCTAACTTGCCGCATCAACGATGGCAGTGGCAGCCTCACCTTACGCTTTTTCAACTTTAACAATGGCCAAAAATCGGCCATGCAACAGGGCCACTGGATGCGCTGTTTTGGGGAGGTGAAACGCGGCAAGCATGGCTGGGAAATGATTCATCCAGAATACAGTGTGGTGGCTGACCCTAGCGCGCCTCTAGTGGACGAAAAACTCACTCCGGTGTATCCCACTACCGAAGGTCTAAAACAACTCAACTTACGTAAACTCAGCGAACAAGCCTTTAAACTGTTGCAGCAATATCCGCTGCATGACTGGCTACCAGCTGCGCTGCGTCCGCACGGTTTAGACCTCAACCAAGCGCTAATGCTACTACATCGGCCCGAGCCCGATACCGAACTGAGCTTACTAGAAGAGGGCAAACACCCAGCGCAACAACGTTTGGTTCTTGAAGAATTAGCGGCCCACCAGCTAAGCATGCTCAAATTACGCCAACAGCAACAGCGACAAGCGGCTATCGCGCTACCTCTGGTTAGCCAGTTAGAGCAGCAGTTTCTCAAGCAACTGCCATTTCGTCCCACTGGCGCCCAGCAACGGGTCGTCGCCGAAATAAAAACCGATACTCAGCAGCCTCACGCCATGATGCGCCTAGTGCAAGGCGATGTGGGCAGCGGAAAAACCCTAGTGGCCGCCTTGGCCGCCTTGCAAGCCTTGGGTAATGGCTACCAAGTGGCCCTGATGGCCCCCACCGAAATTTTAGCCGAACAGCACGCACTCAACTTTGCCCGCTGGTTTGAGCCGCTAGGGCTTAAGGTAGATTGGCTAGCAGGCAAGCAAAAAGGTAAGGCGCGTAGCGAGGCCATGGCCCGCATCGCTAACGGTGAAGCCCAGATGATAGTGGGCACCCATGCGATATTCCAAGAGCAAGTGCAATTTGCTAGCCTCGCTTTGGTGATCATCGATGAGCAACACCGCTTTGGGGTTCATCAGCGCATGGCGTTACGGGAGAAAGGCGCCGCCATTGATGGCAGCAATACTCTACCTCACCAATTAATTATGACTGCCACTCCGATTCCTCGCACCTTGGCAATGACCGCTTACGCCGATTTAGAACTCTCGGTGATCGATGAGCTGCCACCGGGCCGCACTCCCATTAAAACCGTGGCTCTGCCCGATAGCCGCCGCCAACAGGTGGTAGAGCGGGTCTATCAAGCCTGCCACCAAGACGGCCGCCAAGCCTATTGGGTATGTACCTTGATTGAAGAATCAGAAGTGTTGCAATGTCAGGCCGCCGAAGATACCGCCGACAGCTTACAAAAGCAGTTACCCGAACTTCGCGTAGGCTTAGTACACGGGCGAATGAAGCCCCAAGAAAAACAATGGGTGATGGAGCAATTTAAACAGCACCAGCTGGATCTCTTAGTCGCCACCACTGTGATAGAAGTGGGTGTAGATGTACCTAACGCCAGTTTAATGATTATTGAAAACCCCGAACGACTCGGTTTGGCTCAATTACACCAACTGCGCGGCCGAGTGGGTCGAGGTCAAGTAGAAAGCCACTGTGTGCTGATGTACCACAGCCCGCTATCCAAAACAGCTAGCTCACGCTTAAGTGTATTGCGCGAGAGTACCGATGGCTTCGTGATTGCTCAGCGAGACATGGAAATACGCGGCCCCGGCGAATTATTAGGCACCAAACAAACCGGTTTGGCTGAGTTTAAAATAGCCGATCTGGTGCGTGACCAAGCGCTCATCTCCCAAGCTCAAGCCCTAGCCAAACAGCTACTACAGCAGCAACCACAAGCCTGCTCGCCCTTAATTGAGCGCTGGCTGGCTGGTCGTGAACAGTTCGCCCAAGCCTAAATTGAACTTAAGCTCTTAGCCAGAGC
>NZ_JBNKPP010000024.1:0-24727 GCF_050295395.1 Agarivorans sp. | reverse complement strand
ATACCTTGGGTACTTCGAAAATATAGTTGCCATTTTTGCACGAGCATTTCTTTGGTTAGATATTTCTCCACCACATAGGAAAACTGTAACTTTTTTATCGCTTCGAGGAACAAAAATTCGCTCCTGTACTATCTTAGCGATTTGCTCAAGATCTTTATCTCGTAGTTCTCTTTCCATAAATGCCTAAGTTTGATCTACTTCATAACAGTTTATCAAGAGGAAAAATTCCTTGTTTTAACAAGGAATTTTTCCTCTTATCATACATTTGATAAAACCCAGATTATCACTTTTTCTAAGCTACATCAGCCACCTAGCTCGAAAAATAACAAAAACATCAGCATAAAAGTATGCAAATCTTTGTGGAAAGTAGGAAGCACAAAAAACTGTATATAATCACAGCAATCTTTCCTCAAAAAGATAGATAAATTAAGGGTATTTCGGTTTGCTAGGAGCAGTTCTGAAGCGGCTGTAAAGCAGTATGGGAAAAATCATTTCACTCCCACGATACTCAAGGCTGAGCTTTCAATCCATTCATTATCGCCGAGCAACGCCGTTGACAAGCGATGAAGCCGAGCACTGTTTGAGCGCAGCGAGTTGCGTAGGCGCGCTTGGAAACTAGGTGAAAGCTTGTCTTTACACAAAGCATTGCTTTGTAAGCTTGAACACAGAATGAAGATAATGCAGGGCGAGCTTTCTTTTTGCTTCGCTAAGCTTTGCTCGTTGAAGCTTAAAAACGTCGCAGTCAGGGCGAAACCCTCACTAACAGCGCCATACAAAAGTAAATGATAAAACCAAACTAACACCCCCCGACAAAAACAAACCACAAAAAAAGGCGAAGCATTACTGCTTCGCCTATAATCATAAAACACTGAAAAATAGTTATTTTTTACTCTTGATACGCTTCCATCGGCAAGCAACTACAAAATAAATTCCTATCCCCATAGACATCGTCGATGCGGTTCACCGTAGGCCAGAATTTGTTCTGTTTTACCGCTTGGCTAGGGAATACCGCCAGCTCACGGCTGTAGCTATGCGGCCACTCGGCGTCGGTGAGGTCGTCCAAGGTGTGCGGCGCAAATACCAAGGGGTTGTCTTGCAGGCTCCACTCGCCGCTTTCTACCTTGGCAATTTCGGCGCGTATCGCCAGCATCGCGTCAATAAAGCGGTCTATCTCGACTAATGATTCCGACTCGGTAGGCTCTACCATTAAGGTGCCCGCTACTGGGAAGCTCATGGTTGGCGCGTGGAAGCCGTAGTCATTTAAGCGCTTGGCTACGTCCATTTCGCTAATGCCGGTGGCTTCTTTAAGTGGGCGCATATCAATAATACATTCGTGCGCTACTCGGCCATTTTTACCGCTGTACAAAATCGGATAGGCTTGGCCCAAACGGCTGGCTAAGTAGTTAGCATTTAGAATGGCGATTTCGGAAGACTGGCGCAGCCCTTGGTTGCCTAACATGGCAATGTACATCCAGCTAATGGGCAAGATGGAGGCGCTACCATAAGGCGCTGCCGATACAGCTGGGTTGGCGTGGCTGGCTTTGCCATTGTCTACCACGCTATGGCCCGCAACAAACGGCGCCAAATGCGCTTTTACTCCAATTGGGCCCATGCCAGGGCCACCGCCGCCATGCGGAATAGCAAAGGTTTTGTGCAGGTTAAGGTGACTTACATCGGAGCCAATAAAGCCAGGTGAAGTAATGCCTACCTGAGCGTTCATGTTGGCGCCGTCCATGTACACTTGGCCGCCATTGTCATGAATAATTTGGCAAATTTCGCGAATGCTTTCTTCGTATACCCCGTGAGTACTGGGGTAAGTAATCATGATGCACGACAACTGTTCGGCCAGCTCTTCGGCCTTGCTGCGTAAGTCGTTCATGTCTACGTTGCCGTGTTTGTCACAGGCCACTACCACCACTTTCAGCCCCGCCATTTGCGCCGAGGCAGGGTTAGTGCCGTGGGCAGAGCTAGGAATTAAACAAATATTACGGTGATGGTCACCGCGGCTAGCATGGTATTTTTGAATCGCTAACAAACCCGCGTATTCGCCTTGTGCGCCAGAGTTAGGCTGCATACATACCGCATCGTAACCGGTTATATTCACTAGCCAATCTTCTAGCTGTTGAATCATCGCGTGGTAACCCTGCGCTTGCTCGCTAGGACAGAACGGATGCATGTTGGCAAATTCGGGCCAAGATACTGGGATCATCTCGGCGGTGGCGTTTAACTTCATGGTGCATGAGCCTAGCGAAATCATCGAATGATTGAGCGCTAAGTCTTTGCTTTCTAACTTGCGAATGTAGCGTAGTACATCGGTTTCGCTACGGTAACGATTAAACACTTCATGGCTTAAAATCGGCGTATCGCGCAATAGCGTTTCCGGCAAGCAGGTTTCGCCTTTCACTATGGCGTCTAAGCGCGCCGCGTCTAAGCCGTGGCCTTCGCCCAGTAATACGGTGAATAGGTCATTCACGTCACTGGCGGTGGTGGTTTCATCTAAGCTCAATGCAACACGGTCGACTAAATCTAAACGCAGGTTGATTTTTAGCGCCTTAGCACGGCCAATAACCGCGTCTTTGTCGCTCACTTTTAGGCTTAAGGTATCAAAATATTGGCCATGCTCGGGGATCAAGCCTTTGGCTTCTAGGCCATGGGCTAAAATCGCGGTGAGGCGGTGAATACGCTGGGCAATGGTACGCAAGCCATCTGGACCATGAAATACCGCGTAGAACGAGGCCATATTAGCCAACAACACCTGCGCAGTACAAATATTGGAATTGGCCTTCTCGCGGCGAATATGTTGCTCGCGAGTTTGCAGCGCCATACGCAAAGCAGGCTTACCACGGCGATCTTTAGAGACACCGATGATCCGCCCCGGTAGTGAGCGCTTGTAAGCATCACGGGTGGCAAAGAAGGCGGCATGCGGGCCACCGTAACCCATTGGCACACCAAAGCGCTGAGCACTACCTAGTACCACATCGGCCCCCATCGCGCCCGGTGATTTTAGCAATACCAAGGCCATAATATCGGCGGCTACCGCCACAATGCCCTTGTTGTTATGCACTTGTTCAATCAGTGGCTCTAAATCGCGCACCCGGCCAGTAGTGCCGGGGTATTGCAACAAAGCACCAAATACATCGTGCTCGGCCACGCTTTCGGCTGCGCCGACTACAATATCAAAACCAAAAAACTCGGCTCGCTCGCTCACCACGTCAATGGTTTGTGGGTGCACGTCGTCGGCAATGAAAAATAAGTTAGATTTTTTGTTTTTAGCTACCCGTTTGGCTAAGGCCATGGCTTCGGCAGCGGCGGTGGCTTCGTCTAATAACGAGGCACTGGCTAAGTCGAGGCCACTTAAATCGAGGCTGATTTGCTGAAAATTAAGCAAGGCTTCTAAACGCCCTTGAGCAATCTCGGGTTGGTAAGGCGTATAGGCGGTATACCAGCCGGGGTTTTCGAGTACGTTTCGCAAAATTACATGCGGCACGTGAGTCGGGTAATAACCCATACCAATGTAGTTACGCTGCACGCTGTTTTGTTTCGCCAACTTGGCCAAGGCCGCCAGCGCTTGTTGCTCGCTAAGACTGTCACCAATGCTTAATGGCTGAGCGAGGCGAATCGCTTCCGGCACGGTTTGCTCAATCAACTGTTCTACAGAAGCCACGCCCAGCTGCTCAAGCATGGTATTAACTTCGGTTTGATCGGGGCCAATGTGGCGGCGAATAAAATCTTGATTTTGCTCTAATTCGGTTAACGGCAAAGACGGGTGCATGAAACCATTCCTGTAAAAATAAACTAACTACATCGTGTTGTTGGCGAAGGGCTTGGAATAAATACAAAAAAAGCGCTCCGACCAGCGGAGCGCTTGTTTTATTGAAGCTTAGTCTTCATCTTCGATGCTGGCGGCGTAATCTTCCGCCGATAACAAGTTGTCTAACTCGCTTTCATCGCTGGCGCGTAGCTTAAACATCCAGCCGTCGCCGTAGGCATCGCTGTTTACCAACTCTGGAGAATCTTCCAGTTCTTCGTTCACTTCGAGAACTTCACCCGTAAGTGGAGCGTAGATATCAGACGCGGCTTTCACCGACTCCGCCACTGCGCAATCGTCGCCGGCGTCAATTTCGTCGCCCACATCCGGTAGGTCAACAAATACCATGTCACCCAACAATTCTTGAGCGTGCTCACTAATGCCAACGGTGTAAACGCCGTCACCTTCAGAGCGCACCCATTCGTGAGTGTTTGCATAAAGCAGATCGGCAGGGATATCAGCCATAATTCCTTTCCTCTATAAGTTCTAACTTAAAGTGTTAATTAAAAATAAAGCTACAAATAAAATATTGTTGTTCGGCTTACACTTTGGCGCCATTTCGCACAAATACGGGTTTCACTACTTTCACTTTAACCTGTTTTTTGCGCATTTCCACTAAGGCTTCGTCAACATCGCAATTGGCGATGCGGGCTAAGGCAATACTCTGGCCCAAAGTGGGAGAAAAGGTGCCGCTGGTAATCACTCCGGGGAGCGCTTCGCCAAACTCGTTCACCACGGTCACGGCTTGGCCAGCACGCATTACGCCTTTGCTTTCCATTAACAGCCCAACCAGTTTGTCGGTGCCTTGGGCTTTTTGCTCCTCTAGCGCCTTACGACCAATGAAGTCACGATCTTGCGGCTCCCAGGCAATGGTCCAGCCCATGTTGGCCGCCAAAGGCGATACGCCTTCGTCCATGTCTTGGCCGTATAAATTCATGCCAGCTTCTAAACGTAGGGTATCGCGAGCGCCTAAACCACAAGGCTGCACGCCCTGCGCTTCTAAGGCTTTCCATAAGGCAACGGCCTGCTGTTGTGGCAGTACAATTTCGTAACCTTGTTCGCCGGTATAACCGGTGGTGGCAATAAACAAATCGCCGGCTTGTACACCAAAGAAGGGTTTCATGCCCTCAATAGCCGCGTTTTGCTCGGCGCTAAGTACCTTAGCCGTAAGCGCTTTAGCTTGTGGCCCTTGTACGGCAATCATCGCCAATTCGGGGCGCTCGATAATGCTAACGGCATACTCGCTGGCTTGTTGGTTTATCCAAGCTAAGTCTTTTTCACGGGTGGCTGAGTTCACCACTAAACGGTAGTCTGTTTCGCTGAAGTAATAGGTAATCAGGTCGTCAATCACGCCACCTTCTGGATTAAGCATGCCGCCATACAAGGCCTTGCCTTTGGTGGTGAGTTTGGCCACGTCGTTGGCCAGCAATTTACGTAGGAAGGCTTGGGCTTGCTCGCCCTGCACATCAACAATGGTCATGTGGGAAACATCGAACATACCAGCCTTGTTACGTACCGCATGATGTTCTTCTATTTGCGAGCCGTAATTAATGGGCATTTCCCAACCGTGAAAATCAACCATTTTGGCACCCGAATCGAGGTGCGCCTGATGAAGTACCGTTTGCTGTGTCATTTGCCGTTCCCTTTATGCTGAAGAGCCGAAGCCGATTAGCCCCTGCTAATGCTGAACAATTATAGCTAGATGCCGCCAACAAGAAAGCCTCAAACACAAACTGAGCTAATCTATCGCTTACACATTTTAATTACATAGACTCAACAGCGGGGTGACATAGTTGGGAAAGAAACAGCATAAAAGCGCAAAATACACTGTTAAAACCAAGAAAAACAAGCCAATCAAGCTAGCTTTTAGCTTGAGTGACGAATTTAGCTTTATTAGAAAGGGGCTAAACAAACCATAAAAACATTAGTTAATCTAATGTGATAGAAAAAAATTAATAAAAATAAATCAAGCTTGAGCCAGCTAATTCAGCTAGCCCGGTTGGATCAAAAAGGCGCTGCAAAATGGCAGCTTGTTAACATTCAATAAAAATATGGTCGACTTCTTTCACTAGGTAGTCGATTAAGGCTCTGGCGGCTGGCGATAAGCTGGTACGGGTGGGATAAACCAACCAACCGCTTCCTGCCTGCGAGTCGGTTTCGGGTAGCAAATGCACCAAATGCCCCTTATCCACTTCGGCTTGTACCAAACGGTGCGGTTGATACACTAAACCTTGATTTCCCAAGCAGGCGCGCACCAACATCGAAAAGTCATTCACTATCAACCTTCCCTTAGCCTCAAAACTGCGCCCCTGACACAGGGGAAAGCGTTTAGCTAACTTACCATTGGGTTGGCGATGAATGATAAACTGATGCTGCATTAACTCTTCTTCGGTGCGTGGAACACCATGCATAGCCAAATATTCGGGGCTGGCATAATAACCAAACTTAACGGTTTTTAGCTGGCGGGCGATCAGGTTAGAGTCTTCCAAGCTCGCTCCAATTCGCAACGCAATATCAATGTTGTGTTCAATAAGATCGCGCTCGTCACTGCTGGTAATAATTTCAATAGCTACCTTGGGGTGCATTTCCATGAAGCGAAAAATAATGTTTTCAAACAAATCAATCCCCGGCAGCGGCAGTAAATGCACCCGTAACTGAGCACTCAGCTCAACCGACTCTTTCACCAAGGATTCCACAGTAAATTCTAGCTCGTTGATAATTGATTTACTGCGCTGATAAAACAGTCGGCCATTTTTCGATAGCGTAATTTCACGATGATCCCGATGAAACAATTTCACCTGCAATTCGTTTTCTAAGTTCTTTAGCCTGCGGCTTAGGTTGGACTTAGGCAAGTCTAATAGTTCTGAAGCCTTAGTCAGGTTGCCTGCATCAACAATGAAGTGAAATAACTTTATATCTTCTGTTTTCATCAACCGTCCTTGATAAGTTGTTCACAAATTTGACTTCACTACAAGCTTAATGTCACTGTAAAAATAAGGCGCAAGCCGCTTTACTTAGGGTTTACGCAGCATAACAGCTTTGTTCCATTATATAGAACATTGAGTTTCGTTTGCTCAGGTTTTTTCGTCTATATGGCCTCCCTATAATGCTTTTTATTTGCACGACTAAGGGAAGAGATCTTGAACTTCAAGCCATATTCAATACTTACCGTAGCCATTGTCAGCTTATTGTTAAGCGGTTGTGACCTAGCCACCAAAGCCGAAGCTAAAGATGTTAACCAAGCCAAACCCCGCCCGGTGAAGTTGATCGACATCGACCAAACGCTACCTGCTCAGCAACGCAGTTTTCCAGCTAAAATATATGCCAGCCAACAAGCCGAACTGGCCTTTCGCATTAGCGGCGAGCTCAATCAGCTGGAGCTTATTGAAGGGCAACGCGTAACTAAGGGTGAGGTTCTATCTGAACTAGACAAGCGTGATGCGCAAAACGCCCTACTCACAGCCGAAGCGAATCACCAATTGGCTGCAGCCGACTTCAAACGTAAGCAAAGCCTGCTGGATCGAAAACTGATTTCGCCAGCTGAAGTAGATAGCGCACGCGCCACCTTAAAATCGGCCGAAGCCAACCTACGAGCACAGCGTGACCAACTGCAATATACCACTATTTACGCGCCCTTCTCTGGGGTGGTAGCCAAGGTGCATACCGATAACTACCAAATGGTGCAACCACATCAAGCGATTGTCACCTTGCAAAATACCGATAGCTTCGAACTTAAAATTGAGTTGCCCGAAGCCATGTTGCACCGCTTACAAAGCTTATCCTCTCTGGCTAACACCCAAGCCTTTGTCGATGTAGCGAAGTTTGGCTTTGAGCAGCCTCTGCCCATCCAATATCAAGAGCACAGCAGTCTAGCCTCACAAGGCACCCAAACCTATCAAGTGACCTTTAGCTTTATTCCGCCAAAGGGTTTGCATTTGCTACCGGGCATGAGTACTTCGGTGCTAATAGACTTGCCAGAAACTGACGACAGTAAAACAGCGATTGCGATTCTGCCGCTCAGTGCCTTAGTAAGAGAAGGCCATAGTAGCGCACTTCAAAGCAGTACCGAGGCTTCGGTATGGGTTTACCAACAAGATAAACAAACCTTGAAACGCCAAACCATTACCCTGGGTAATGTGCTTGCCGATGGCGTGGAAGTGTTGTCGGGCTTACACCACGGTGATCGAGTGGTGGCGAGCGGCGTTAATAGCTTAACCGGCAACGAAGCCATTAAACCGCTGCATTGGGTTAGAGGTGTATAAGCCATGAATGCAGCACTTTACAGTATCAACCACAAGGTTATCAGTTGGATGGTGGTGATATTAATGGTGGCTGGCGGCATCATCGCCTTTAACGGCTTAGGCCAGTTAGAACAGCCAGAATTTACCATTAAGAGCGCCTTAATCATCACCCCTTATCCGGGAGCCAGCACCGAACAAGTCGAAGAGGAAGTCACACTTCCTCTAGAGGATGCTTTGCAGCAAATGTCGCAACTGAAACATGTCACTTCAATCAACAGTGCCGGACTGTCACAAATTGAAGTAGAAATGAAAGATCAATACGACAAACAAAGCCTACCGCAAGTATGGGACGAGCTAAGACGTAAAGTTAACGATAGCCTTGGCGAACTGCCTCCGGGTGCGGCTCAGCCAATTGTTATCGACGATTTCTCCGATGTATATGGCTACTTTGTGAGCATTACCGGTGAAGGCTACAGCTACCGTGAATTAGATAACTACAGCAATTTAGTTCGTCGTGAATTGGTGACCACTCCTGGGGTGAAAAAGATCTCAGTGGTAGGCATGCCCGAAGAGCAAGTAGTCGTTGAAATTAGCCAGCAAAAACTCACTGCGCTGGGCTTAGAGCCCGACTACATTTACAGCTTGTTACAAACCCAAAACGTGGTATCCAATGCCGGTAAGATGTTGGTAGGAGACCTGCGAGTGCGGATCCACCCCACCGGTGAACTCAGTGATATTTCAGAGCTAAAAAATCTGTTAGTAAGCCCACCCAGTAGTAGCAAATTAATTTACTTGGGTGATATTGCCAATATTTACCGCGCTAACAGCGAAACGCCCGATGCGCTTTATCACTTTAACGGCGCTAAAGCCTTGTCAATGGGGATCTCTTATAGCTCTGGGGTAAACGTGGTTGACGTATCCAAAATAGTCAGCGCGAAAATCGCCGAGCTACAATCAGAAATGCCGATTGGCATGAACATCGATGTGATTTACGACCAAGGTAACATTGTAGAAAGTGCGGTGAGCAATTTCTTAATCAACTTTGCCGAATCGGTGGCCATTGTGATCATCGTATTGTTGCTGTTCATGGGACTAAAATCAGGCTTGCTGATTGGCGGCGTATTGGTGATTACCATCTTAGGTACCTTCATCGTGATGAACGTACTTAACATTCAGCTACAAAACATTTCTTTGGGCGCCTTAATCATTGCACTAGGGATGTTGGTAGATAATGCCATTGTGGTCACCGAGGGGATCATCATTGGCATTAAGCGCGGTCAAAGCCGTACTCAAGCTGCTGCTGGCATAGTGAAACAAACCCAATGGCCGTTATTGGGCGCCACGGTGATTGCCATTATGGCCTTTGCCCCGATTGGTTTATCTTCTGATGCCACCGGTGAATTTTGTTCCTCACTGTTCAAAGTGCTGCTGATTTCACTGTCGATTAGCTGGATAACCGCAATTACCCTGACCCCATTCTTCTGTTATTTGCTGTTCAAAGACGGCGATACCAGCGAGGCCGAGCAAGATCCTTACAGCGGTACTATCTTCAACATTTACCGAGCCATATTGCATACCGCCATGCGCCGTCGCGTAGTCAGCTTGATTGTGGTATTGCTGATGTTGGGATCGGCGGTATTTGGTATGAGTAAGGTGAAAAACGTATTTTTCCCTGCCTCAACCACGCCCATTTTTATGGCCGATATTTGGTTGCCAGAGGGCACCGACATTCTTGCCACCGAGGCCTTTGTTAGCCAAATCGAACAGGACTTGTTTGACTCCGACTCAAGGCAGCAGCATGGCATAAGCAACGTCACCAGCGTGGTGGGCCAAGGGGCACAGCGTTTCGCTTTAACTTATCAACCAGAAAAATCCTATGCGGCCTATGCTCAGCTGATCATTGAAATGAAAGACTTAGACAGCTTGGCGGTATACGCGCCGTGGCTAGAGCAAACCCTAAGAGAACGTTACAGCGACGCCGAATATCGCGTGAAGCTAATTGAAAATGGCCCTTCACCGGCGGCTAAAATTGAAGCGCGTTTCTATGGTGATGACCCCGTGGTATTACGCAGCTTAGCCGAACAAGCAGAAGCCATATTCCATGCCCAGCCAGCGGCCGATAACATTCGTCATACTTGGCGTAATCAGCAGCTGCTAGTTCGTCCACAAATGGACTTAGTGCGCGCTAGAGAAATCGGCATTAGTAAACAGGATCTCGATGCCACCTTGTTACGCAACTTCAATGGCCAACAAATTGGGGTCTACCGCGACGGTTCTCACTTATTGCCGATTGTGGCCCGCGCTCCCGAGGCCGAGCGTAAAAATGCCGATAGCGTCAACGAGTTGCAAGTATGGAGCTCCAAGTACCAAAGCTTTGTACCAATTGAGCAATTGGTAAGCTCGGTGACTAGCCAATGGGAAGATCCGCTGCTCCTACGCCGTGACCGTAAACGCTTGATTACTGTATTGGCCGATCCCGCCTTAACCGGTGACGAAACTGCCGACTCGCTACTGCGCAAGGTTCGCCCAGCGATTGAAGCCATCGCGCTACCCAACGGTTATTTCCTAGAATGGGGTGGCGAGTTTGAAACCTCTAGCGAAGCACAACAAGGTATTGCGGGCTCTATTCCTATGGGCTACCTCGCCATGTTCTTGCTAACGGTATTGCTGTTTAACTCGATTCGCCAGCCGTTGGTGATTTGGGCAACCGTACCCTTAGCCATTATTGGCGTAAGTTTTGGCTTGTTAGCACTGGACGCCCCCATGAGCTTCATGGCGATTCTCGGTATGCTGAGTCTTAGTGGCATGATCATTAAAAACAGTATCGTATTAGTCGACCAAATCAACCTTGAACTCAGCGAAGGCAAAGCCGCCTTTGCCGCGGTTTACCATTCGGCGGTGAGCCGGGTACGCCCAGTGGGCATGGCGGCCTTAACTACCATGTTAGGGATGATTCCGCTGCTGGCCGACCCCTTCTTCAAATCCATGGCCGTAACCATTGTATTTGGCTTAGGCTTTGCCACCCTGCTTACCTTGGTGATTCTACCGGTGATTTACACCTTGGTATTTAGGATCAAGATCCCTGCAAAGTTTTAACCGCCACTAAGGGGTGGCTTGCTCTCCGGCAAGCCCCTTTAATTTGAACATCTTGCGCCAGCCAAGGCTGGCGTCTCAAGGAACAAACAATGACATTGAAGCTAAAATCGCTATTGTTAAGTACTGCCTTAGCTGCCAGCTTTGCTGTATCAGCAGACGACCTGCTACAGATTTACCAATTGGCAGAAACCCGCGACCCACAGATTTTACAAAGCAAGGCCGATCGCGACCAAGCCTTTGAAAATATCACCGAGCAACGTGCCGCCTTATTACCACAAATTGGTTTTAGTGCCGGAGCTAGCTATACCGCTACCGATAATCAGGCCATCGACAGCATCAGCAATACTCAAGCATCCTTAGGTTTGCAGCAAGCGCTGTATTCGGCCAGCTCATGGAAGAACCTGAGCATTAGTGAAATGAGTGCCGCGCAAGCCGATGCCCGCTACCAAGCTGCTCAGCAACAGCTGATGATGCGAGTCAGCGAGGCTTACTTTGCCGTGTTGAGTGCGCTTGACCAGCTTAATTTTACCGCCGCCAACAAACTGGCCGTGGCGCGCCAGTTAGAGCAAACCAAACAACGCTTTCAAGTAGGGCTAACTGCAATTACCGATGTGCATGAAGCACAAGCGGAATACGACCGCACTCTGGCCGAAGAAATTCAAGCGATGAACAGCCTGAGTAATAGCTACGAAGGCTTACGCGAAATAACTGGCTTGGAACATCGCCAACTCAGCTTGTTAAACGCCGATTATTTCTCGGCGCAACCACCCAAGGGCGACAGCCAGCTATGGTTGGAGCAGGCCAATCAACACAATCTGCAATTACAAGCGAATCGGATTGCCAAGCAGATTGCCGAACAGCAAATTAAGCTGGCCCAAACCGGCCACCAGCCCACGCTTAACCTGACGGCCTCGGTGGGCTATGACAACAATAGCTACGGTAACGACAACTACGACCGTAGCAATGGTGGCTCAGCCAATAGTGGCACCATTGGCCTAGACTTTTCATTACCGCTTTATAGTGGTGGGGCTATTTCTTCGCAAGTTAAACAAGCGCAATTAGCCTACATCTCGGCCAGCGAAGCCTTAGAACAACGCTTTCGCAGCGTACAAAGCCAAACCAACTCTTTATTAAACAACGTTAATGCCAGCGTTAGCTCGATCAAAGCCTACCAACAGACAGTCGTTTCTTCTCAAAGTGCGCTAGCTGCTACCGAAGCGGGATTTGAAGTGGGCACCCGCACCATAGTCGATGTACAAGATGCGACGCGTAACCTGTATTCGGCCAAGAGCCAACTGGCCAATGCCCGTTACAACTACATTCTGAATGTACTTTATTTGAAGCAAACCGCCGGAAGCCTAAACCCAGAAGATTTAAAACAGATCAATGCCGGCTTAATGCAGCCCAGTGACTGAAGCGCTATTCCCTAGCCAATGATGGCATAGGGGAATCACTCCCTCTGCAGAACAACTCCTTTGAAGCCTTGAATTTTGCTTCGCTATCCAGTCGCCTCTGCTACTGGATTTTTTTATTTAAGCGAGGTCGTTTATGCCGATTTAACCACAGCGCGTTTGGGTAGATCTCCGGCTAAACCCAAGGCGCGCAGCATTGCCTGACGTTTCAAAGGCTCGGCCTTATCCACCACACTCATGCCCACGCCGCGTAACAGTTTTAATGCGGGATTGGCATTGCCAAAAATACGCTTGAAAAACTCCATCGCGGCAATCATCTGGCTGGCCTCGCTCTTGCGCCAACGCTCGAAATGACGCAGGTTAGCGTAATCGCCTAGGTTTTTACCGGCTTGCTGTAAGTCAATTAACTGCTCGGCCAAGGCGGCAGCATCCATCAAGCCTAAGTTCACCCCCTGCCCAGCTAAGGGGTGAATAGTATGGGCGGCGTCACCAATCAAGACAAAACCTTTACCAGCAAAGTCTCGCGCATAACGCATGCGTAAGGGAAACGCACCCAACTCACCCACTCGCTGACACAAGCCTAGGCGATGATCAAAGGCCATAGTGAGTTGCTTATTGAAGTCTTGTTCGCTAAGGCTTTGTAGTTCACTGGCTCGCTCAGGTGAGACCGACCAAACGATTGAGCAATGATGCGGGTCACTTAGCGGTAAAAAGGCTAAGGGGCCTTCAGGGCTAAATATTTGTCGAGCGCAGCTTTGATGTACTTCGCTGGTTTTGATGGTGGCCACAATGGCAGTGTGTTGGTAGTCCCAATAGCTTAGCGGCACCGCCAGTTGCTCACGCAGCCACGAATTTGCGCCATCGGCGGCCACCAACAACTTACAACTTATGGCTTGACCATTGGCAAAACTCAACCAAGATTCGCTGTCACCACGGTGTAGCTTGTCCACCGCTTGCTCAATAAATACCACATTGCTTTGCTGGCTTACTCGCTGCCATAAGGCATGGCGCACGATGTCGTTTTCAACGATGTGGCCTAGTTCATCTACCAGCAGTTGCTCGGCCTGAAAACGAATTTTAGCAAAACTGTCTTGCTCCCATACTTGCATATCATGGTAGGGCGCCACACGTTGCTCGCAAATACGTTGCCATACTCCCAACGAGCTTAAGAAACGTTGCGACGATAAACTCATCGCGCTCACTCGCAGACTGTAGTCTTGCAATTGTGGAGCTTGGGCAGGTTTAGGCTCAACGATGGCAATCTTAAGCGGGCTATCAGCCAGCGCGGCCGCTAACGCCAAGCCCACCATGCCGCCGCCAATAATGGCAATATCTACTGTTTGCATCACGTTGTCCTAATCCAAATTATCGAGAAAATAAACCAAGGCTTTGTTTAGCCAATAACAACTTAAAACTGGGGCAAAGCTGCATCGCCATTAGCCCTAAATTACGCGGTATCACCGAGCTTTTATCGCTACTAGCAAACACACTGGCAAGACCAGCGGTCATGGCGATGGTGCGCTCTATATCTTGTTGGCGTAGTTGCTGATAAGCGTCCAACAGGCTATGCGCGCCCAAATCTAGCCCTTGCTGCCACTGTTGTAATAGTAATGGCGCCAGAGCTGCCACATCTCGCAACGCTAAATTAAAACCTTGACCGGCAATGGGGTGCAAACTGTGGGCAGCATTGCCTAATACCAACATACGATGAGCAAATAAACGTGGGTAGTAACGCAATACTAAAGGATAAGCGGCTCGCTTACCCACCGTGTTAAAACGTCCGGCGCGATAACCAAAGGCTTGTTGTAACTCACTTAGAAAGACCTGCTCATCGGCGCTTTGCAAGCGCTTGGCTTGCTCAGCTTCTAAGGACCATACCACCGACCAACGCTGCTCTGTCATGGGCAACAATGCCAAGGGACCTTGTTCGGTAAAGCGCTCAAAGGCCCGTCCGGCGGGATCCTGATCGGCCTGAACGTTGGCAATCAGCGCATACTTAGCAAAATCAAGTTGCTGCTGATTTCCCATTTTTTGGCCAACTAAAGAGTCGGCACCATCGGCACCAATTAATAAACTACCACTCAGGCATTGCTGGTCATCTAACTCTAATACCACCTGCTGTTGCTGCTGCTCGATGTGTTTCACTCGGGCTGGGCAAAACAGACTAATGTCTTGGCGCTGAGCGAGCTGTTGATGCAGCTCTCGTCCGGCATGCTCCAGCTCAATCACCTGACCAAGAGCGTCCAAGTGATATTCGTCGGCTTGCATGCTGGTCCAGCCGCAATGACCTCTGTCAGACACATGAATATGCTTAATGACACAACCATAGGGCGCCATATTCGACCACAAACCTTGCTGCTGAAACCAACGCAGCGAACCCGCAGACAAGGCTATTGCTCGCCCATCAAAGCCGGGATGCTGGCCAAAGTTCAATTCAGCCGCTTCAATTAAAGCAATCTTTAAGGGCTTAGCGCTGGGCGTTTGGCTTAAGGCTAAGGCTAGGCTGGCACCGGTCATACCGGCACCAACAATGATAATGTCGAAATGTTGCGGCTGGCTCATAGTTAACTCGCCATTAGGGCTTCAATTTCTTCAATGGTTTTAGGCACGTCGGCGGTGAGAATTTCACAGCCCTGCTCGGTCACCACTACATCGTCTTCAATACGAATACCGATGCCTTTGTATTCGGCGGGTACGTCGGCGTCATGCGGAATATACAGCCCCGGCTCAATGGTTAAGGCCATGCCCGGCTGTAAAGGCCGACTGCGCTGCACATCGTGATAGTCACCCACATCGTGCACATCCATCCCTAGCCAGTGCCCTAAGCCGTGCATGTAATAGGCTTTATAGGCTTCAGACTCGATCAGCTGACTCACCTCACCCTGCATAATGCCAAGATCCACCAAACCTTGAACCATGATATTCAATACCACTTGATTCAACTGATAGATAGAGACCTCAGGTTTAATCATCTCTAAGGCGGCTAGTTGGGCAGACAATACTACATTGTAGAGCTTGGCCTGGGGCTCACTAAACTTACCGTTTACCGGAAAAGTGCGAGTGATATCACCGGCGTACATTTGATACTCGGCACCTGCGTCAATCAGCACTAAGTCACCGTCTTCCATTAGGCTGTGGTTTTCGGTGTAATGCAGAATACAGGCATTCTCGCCCGCGCCAACAATGGTGCCATAGGCCGGTGAGCGCGCGCCAGCCATCAAGAATTCGTGGTGGATTTCGGCTTCCAGTTGATATTCCCACATGCCCACCGCACAGCTACGCATGGCGCGACAGTGCCCCGCCGCAGAGATTTCTCCAGCGCGACGCAATAAGGCCACTTCTTCGGCCGACTTAATCAAACGCATTTCATCCACAATCGGCCGCCAGTCTTCAATTAAATGGGGCGCTTGCCAACCGTGGCGTAAGCCGTTGCGTAGTTGCTCTACTGCGGCCAATATTTGCTGGTCGTACTTAGGATAACGTCCCTGAGCCATATACAGCTTAGTTAAGCCATTCAGCTCAAGGTGTAGGTGTTCAGCCAACTCTTCAATGGCTAAGGCTTTATCCACTTCAAGGCTGGTTAAGGCTTGCTCTTGCCCCAAACGCCGCCCCTGCCAGATTTCTGCTAACTTATCTTTGCGACGATTAAACAAAACACTGCGCTGGCTTTCTCCTTGCTTAATCAACAGCAATAGCGCATTTGGTTCGTTAAAACCGCAAAAATAGAAAAAATCGCTATCCTGTCGAAAAGGATATTCGGTATCACGACTGCGGGTTTGTTCTTCGGCTGCAACAAAAATCGCAGCGCTGTTGTCTGACATAGCGGCAAATAACTGCTGACGGCGTTTTATAAACACAGCAACTCCTTGGCTTGTGGCTTGTTAATGTAGCGTGGGTTGTTGTTGATCGCTGTCGTTTCCAGCGAGGTGGGCGAAAATAGTAATCGCGCCAATGCGAACATATTCAACAACTTGAAATAAGGCCTGTTCGTTTGCTTCGTCTTCATCCAGATCCGAAGACAATTGGCTAATTTCGGTAAAGTCCTTAATCAGTTCCTGAACGTCTTCAGCCAGCTTGTTAAGGTCGTTTTGCACCACCCCAAAGCCCACCAAAAAACTCTGCACCCATTGAGCTAAGGCTTCGGTACGCTCTTCTACCAGCGCTTCATCTTCCGGTAGCATTAGCTGAAAGCCTAACAAGCTATCGCTCATTCCACTGTGGGTAGCTTCCATCACCATTTTAAGTTTATTTTTTATTTCAATGGGCAGCCCTTGACCATCGTTAATCAGTTGATTGATTTGGCTCATCCAATCGCCATCACTAGGCAAACCAGCGGCTAATAGGCCACTAAGTAGACCGTGCACTTCTGCCGGGCTAACTAATACTTTCGAACTGAGCAGCAGTTCTCCCAGCGCTTCATAATCTGGATATACGATTTTACTCACAATAAACACCTAAGAAATGTTAATCAGCTAATCCTAACACTGCTTAAGTTTAGCAGCCATGCTAAAGATAGATTTAGCCGCCTCGTCTGGCTAATTTTGCAACGCTTGTTTCAACTGCTGGCGGCGCGCCCTAACTCGTTCTATGTATTGCTCACGAAACAGTTTGATTAAACTACTTTCTTGCTGGCGAATGAAGCGGGCCGATAGGTGAGTTGCTAGCGTAAACTGCAAACACAGTTGCGGATAAGGGTCACGCTTATTGTCAATCTTGCGACATATTCTGGCTTCAAACTGATGCTCATAACCCTGCTCACTGCAGTTATTACTTAAGGCTGCAAACTCTTCTTGTGCATCCTTGGGCAGGTACTCAATCACCTTGGCTAAGTCTTGGTGGAATAAGATGCGACCAATTAAAATCTTGCTAGAAATAGGCAGAGCTTCGGCAGACGAGCGCCATTGAATACGACAGCCACCTTCAGAGATATCTAATACCGGAAACACATGTTCACCAATATGCATCATCGGTAAAAACTGCCCCAAATGGGCATCTTTAATTTCCGAAGGTTTACGACCTTGAGCAGCCACCTTGGCGACTTTGGCATTCAGCATTTTGATTAATAACTGAATTAAGCGCACCGGATACACTACGCGATAAAAGCGGCGGCGTTCGTCGGCGAAACGTCCTGCTTGCGCCATTTTTTTACTTTTCCTAACCAATAAACGAACGAAGGGCGAACTTCAGCGCTAACTGAAGCGAAATTGCTGATTATGGTGGACAAATACTTCAATATATTCAAGCAAATGTGTTGGCTTTTATGGCACGCCACATAAGATTTGTATAGCTTTGCAACAAACTGTTCGTTATTAGCGCAGTGGGCAGCCTAGCATCCCTTCAATGGTTGCAAGTTAGTGCCTCGCGCTATATATTCACTCGAGAATCGAGTTTGGCTAAGGCGAATCATGGCGCAGGGCGTAGACATAATATTGTTAGGCAAGAACTACCGTGTAGCTTGCCCGGAGGGTGAAGAAGATAAACTTCGCCGAGCCGCAGACGAATTATCTCAGCGCTTAGAGACTCTGAAAGAAAAAACCAGAGCTAATAGCACCGAGCACTTAGCCATTATGGTGGGTTTGCATCTCGCTTACGAGCTACATAAAGAACAAGCCCAAAACCAGAATTATGCTGATAACATGAATCAGCGAATAGTAGAGCTACAACACACTATTGAACGGGCCTTGTTAGAACAAAGCCAACCCAATATTGACTAGCTATTTGAAGCTTTACTACAGTGTAATTAGAGAGTTTAAAATTCCTGGGGTGTTCGCCAGTTGGTGATGTCCCTGAGCCGATAATTGTATCTTAAGGGTGACTTTTTTCTGCTACTGAGCATGCTCAGCTCGACTGAGAAGCCTACGGCATGAGACTTGTTTCCCGCCTTGAACCACATGGTTCAAGGGCTAAAATCAACAGCGGCACTCTGGGTATCTTCTCAAGCTTTTATAGGCCTCGCTAGCTCCATTACTCATCGCCATCTCCCACTAAAAGTCGTTAGCAAGTGATTCGCCAAAGGCCGCTTAGCGGCGAAGCATCAGGCCTTTAACGAAGATATTTGAGCTAGTTCAGTCAAGCACTGCTTAGTTTTTATTGTTCTCTTTTTTGTTGTTTTTATCGTGCCCTTTTCCCGGGTTATTGTCTCCATGAACACTACGGTTCTCTTTATCACCTTTGGTTTTTTTCTCGGGTTGGCAATCTTTTGATTTCATTTGCGGCTTAGCGTCATTCAAGCTAACGCAGTCTTTATTGAGCTTGATTTTGCCTGTCGACACCGCGTCATCAGCCTGAGCAAACCACAGCGGTAAACACAATAAACAGAATAAACAACCGAGCTTTTTCATTACACGCCATCCTTATCTATATGAGGGTAAATCTCTGTAAGTCTAGGTTATATCTAGGGCCTGTGGATATAAAGACGATTCTGATAGCTAGCGCGAATTATCGCCCCAACTACAGAATGTAAGGTGACTTGTGACAGCAGTACACAGCCAATAGACTAAACAAGCGCAGCCAAAAACCAACTCAAACTAACGGCAGATGACCAGTTTTAACCAGAATAATGGTTTGTTGTTCAACAAAGGGATGGTGCTGACTTTGATGGGGATGACGCAACCAACTGTATTTGGGGTAACGGCCGTTCTCGTCGTTAAACTCACCCGATAACACCAAAATTTCTTCGCCGCCAAAGTGGCGATGGGCTTGAAATACCTCCCCCGCAGGCCACTTCACCAAGGCCACATGTTCGTGTTCAAAGTCATGTAGGGGCATCACTTGTAAACCACCTTGTCCAGCTAACCAGGTTTGCTGATGAGTATTAATGCGCACCGTGGTCAAATCACGTGGGTCAAACTGATTCAACTTTACAAAAATCACACAGCTTTGTTTGCTGAAAGGACTATGTTTACTGCCCGGAGGATTGCGTAGGTAGCTGCCCGCAGGGTAATCACCATGTTCATCGGAAAATACGCCTTCCAAGACAAATATTTCTTCACCTAAGGGATGGCTATGCTCGGGGAAAAATGACTCACTTCGATACTGCACAATACTGGTGACATGCCCCGACTCCTTTGCTTGGCGCTCTAGTGGCTTGCGTAATACACCGGGCGCAGGGCTGACTTGCCAGTCCATTTGCTGGGTATTGATCGCTAAAGCTTGGCTAAAGTCCATGTTCAACATTGATGTCGCTCCTAGGAAAAATTGGCTTGTCTTGCTCAGTCTAGCGCATGCCCATGATTGTGAAAGAACAGAATAGGCCAGCCACAAATAGCAAAAAACCAAGCCGAAGCTTGGTTTTTCCAGCAATATTATTGCTTAGCGGGCTTTCATTGCCCGGCGAATACAAAAGATGGCACCGCCCCAGGTACAGGCAAAACCAAGCAACATCATCACAACAGCAATCGGCTCCATATTATTTCTCCTCTGCTTGCATTGGTGCAGTTGGTAACTTACGAATAATCACCGATAGCACAACGAGAATAGTCACTAGACCCCAACCGAAAGTCATTAGGTCAAATTGGCTATAACCACCGTAACCGTTTTGCAGTAGACCCACAAAGTTAGTGCCTAAAATCACCAGCAAAATAGCCGGGCTAATGAAACGCAAGCACCAAACAAACCAGTCGCCAATCATTAATTCTGAACGACGGTTGGCGTATTCTTTCAGCTCGGGTAGCCCTTTAAGCATCCAGCCAACCACTAGTAGCTCTAATAGACAGCTGCCTAGAATACCCACGTTATTCATGAAGTAATCGACAACGTCTAGCAACAATAAACCACCATTAGTGGTAAACGCGGTTGATACCGCCAGCGCCACACCACAAACCAGAGTGGCAGCCTTTTTACGGCTGTAGCCGGTTTTGTCGATGACCGCAGAAGTTACCGCTTCAATAATCGAAATCATTGAGCTCAAACCTGCAACAGTTAAGGCTAAGAAGAACAGCGGACCTAGAATATACGGCGCAGGCAATAAGTTAATGGCGGTAGGAATGGTTACAAACGCCAAGCCCACCCCAGCTTTTACTACTTCAGTAATGGCCACACCTTGCTGGTCTGCCATATAACCCAAAATAGAAAAAATCATAATACCGGCGAGGATCGAGAAACCACAGTTAATCATCACCGTCATAAAGGCATTATTGCTGATGTCAGAGTCTTTAGGCAGGTAGCTAGAATAAGCCAACATAATGGCAAAGCCGACACTCAGGGTGAAGAAGATCTGACCATAGGCCGCCGACCAGACACTGGCGTCCATAATCTTAGAAAAGTCAGGTTTAAATAGATAGTTCAGCCCTTCCACTGCTCCGGGAAGGAAGGCCATGCGTAAAATCAAGCCAATCACCATAATAAATAGCAACGGCATCATAATTTTACTGGCTCGCTCAATACCGTCTTTCACCCCAGAAAATACCGCTGAGTAGGTAATTAACCAAGCAATAATCACTGGTACTAAAATATGCGACTGAATATTACCTAAGTTGCTTGGGCTGTTATCGCCAAGTTGTAGGTATTCGGTGAAGAAGAAGGCGTTAGGATCGGCTCCCCAACTTTGTGAGAAAGAAAAGCCCAAATACGAAATCGACCAGCCAATTACCGCGACGTAATAAACGGCAATAACAAAAGCGACCAACACCTGAAACCAGCCCAACCATTCTAAACGACGACCTAGCTTGGCAAAAACTCGCGGCGCAGCGCCACGCATTTTATGGCCAAGGCTGAATTCCATAATCATAAATGGAATACCCGCCGATAACATGGCGAACAGATACGGGATGAAAAATGCACCACCGCCATTTTCGTAGGCCATATAAGGGAAGCGCCAAATATTACCTAAACCAATGGCCGAGCCCACGGCGGCCATAATAAAGCCCACTCGCGAACCCCATTGTTCTCGTTTCATATAATCTCCTTGAAACTGAAAGGAGAGTAAAGCGGTGTCCACCGTTATACTTCCCTTGTAAATCTATGTTGTGTAATAGCTGTACCTTGGAATTTTTAGTGTCTACAGCCATAAGCGGGCGATTCTACAAAATAAAATGCTATAAAAACAGCCGCGTTACTGGAAAACACGAGCACAAAACTCTCGAATAGAGGAAAACATGTTCAAAATCATGAATCTGGCAGCATAATTTTAAACTGACTTCACTCGCTAATCGGTCAGTTGGGGCTTTTAACCCGTCCTTTCAGCAGCCGCTGGCGCACTCCCCGTATGAACCAGCAACACAACCTTGCCTTTGTGAGCCTTTGTGAGCCTTATTAAGCCTGAGTATTTGTTGTTTTTAAGCGCATTATTTGAGCTGAAACCGCGCCAACTCTTGTTCCTTACGTTCTAGCTGGTAAAATCCTTCCCCAGAATTTTTAGTATCAATAAAAAAAGAGCATCCCAATGGGTAGAAGTTTTGAAGTTCGTAAGGCCTCTATGGCCAAAACCGCTGGTGCCAAAACCAAGGTTTATTCTAAATACAGTAAAGAAATTTATGTTATCGCTAAAAACGGCGGTGCCGATATTGAAGCTAACTTACAGTTACGCAGCGTAATTGACCGAGCCAAAAAAGATCAGGTACCGAGCCACGTAATTGAAAAAGCCATCGACAAAGCCAAAGGTGGCGCCGGTGAAGATTACGTTCCAGCGCGCTATGAAGGCTATGGCCCAGGCGGCTGTATGGTGATTGTTGACTGTTTAACCGACAACAACAGCCGTACCTTTACTGATGTACGCCAAGCCTTTGTTAAAACCAAATCTAAAATTGGTAACCAAGGCAGCGTGGCTCACATGTTCGATCATCAAGCCATTTTCTCTTTCAAAGGTGATGATGAAGATGCCATTTTAGAAATTCTATTAATGGACGATGTTGAAGTAACCGATGTTGAATGTGAAGACGGCATGATTACCGTGTTTGCCCCTCACACCGAATACAACAATGTGAAAACGTCACTGACCAACGCCATGCCTGAGATTGATTTTGAAATCGAAGAGATCAGCTTCATTCCACAAAACTACACTAAGATTAGCGGTGACGACGTGGCGCTGTTCGAAAAATTCCAAGCCATGCTAGACGACAGCGACGACGTGCAAAACGTTTACCACAACGCCGAGTTTGATTAGTTCCACTGGAACAGCGTCAACCAAGCCTGCTCTTCAGGCTTGGTGGCCTTGCCCCTATGGCTACTTCAAGGCACACTAAATACTCCATTTTTAAACTATTAGCGCCCATGAATTCGCCGGACCTTCGCCAACAGCTACGTAAACAAGTTCGCCAACGGCGCAGTGAGCTAAGCCCCGCTCAGCAAAGCGAAGCCAGCCTTGCGGTACTGAATTACCTGCAAAGCCATCCGCAGCTAAACAATATGCAGGCCATCGCCCTGTACTTAGCCTTTGATGGAGAGCTCGATCTACAGCCCTTAATCGAGTGGTTATGGCAGCAAAACAAACGGCTATATGTGCCCTTAGTTGATCCCATGGAAATGGGCGAAATGCATTTTCATCGTTATCAGCCAAATAGCCAAATGCAAAGCAATCGCTTTGGCATTGATGAACCAGTATTTGACCGCAGCCAAGTGATTAACAGCCAACAATTGGATTTGGTACTCGCCCCCTTGGTCGCCTTCGACTCTCAGGGTAACCGCTTAGGCATGGGCGGTGGCTATTATGACCGTCTGCTAGCCAAAATAGACGGCGAACGCCCGCTAGTTATTGGTTTGGCCCACGACTGCCAACAAATTAACGAGGTACCCATTCAAGCTTGGGACAAGCCGCTAAAACAGATTATCACCCCCAGCAAATGCTGGTCTTGGTAATTGCTTGAATAAAACCAAACACGCCTAAAGTATCACCATTCTAGGTTGGCGTTCCGCCCAGTGCTTGGTTATAATCCGCGCCAACTCGCTGGCCCGCCCAGCATTTCCCCATGACCTTGCTTGGAGCTCCACAATGACACAAGATGAAATGAAAAAAGCCGCGGGTTGGGCCGCCTTAGAATTTGTTGAAGATGATGCCATCGTCGGCGTAGGCACTGGCTCTACCGTACAACATTTCATTGACGCCCTAGCCACTAAAAAAGATGTCATCAAAGGAGCGGTTTCCAGCTCTGAAGATTCCACCCAAAAGCTACTCGCTTACGGCATTGAAGTATTTGACTTAAACAGCGTAGCTGAGCTGTCAGTATACGTTGATGGTGCCGACGAAATTGACCCACGTAACCACATGATTAAAGGTGGCGGCGCAGCCCTTACCCGTGAAAAAATCATTGCTGCGGTGGCCGAACAATTTGTTTGTATTATCGACAAGACTAAAGAAGTTGACGTGCTGGGGACATTCCCACTGCCAGTTGAAGTGATTCCCATGGCTCGCAGCTATGTGGCACGAGAGTTAGTGAAACTAGGTGGCGACCCGGTATACCGTGAAGGTGTAGTCACCGACAACGGCAATGTGATTTTGGATGTGCACAACCTGTCGATTGTTGACCCAGTAAAAACCGAGCGCGAAATTAACGCCATAGTAGGCGTAGTCACCAATGGCTTATTTGCCGCTCGTGGCGCAAATCATGTGATTATTGGCACCCCAGAAGGGGCTAAAAAACGCTAATTAAGTCAGTGCGAAAAAAAAAGAGTGCCAGTGGCGCTCTTTTTTTATATCTAATATTTTGCAGCCCCAAAGAAAAGGCTGATTTCCCGTGGCTAATTAGCAAATATACGAAAGTAAAAATCAAAAAGAAAAGAAAATACAGCACATTATCCACAAGATGAATAAAATTTGATGTAATAAAATTACATTCCCTAAGTGCTGCTTTTTTGCTAAATTTAGCCGCTCAAGCGGTAACATGGGTATTAGGAAAGCAAACATGGCAAAGTATTCGTTAGGCAAGGAAAAAATTAAGGTTTTGTTGTTAGAGGGTCTACACCCGAGTTCATTAGAATCTTTTCAAGCGGCAGGTTATGACAACGTTGAAATGGTCAAAACTTCGCTAGCGGAAGACGAGCTAATTGAAAAAATTAAAGATGTTCATTTCATTGGTATTCGTTCCCGCACCAACCTAACCGAGCGCGTTCTTGCTGCGGCCAATAAACTGGTAGCCATTGGTTGTTTCTGTATTGGTACTAACCAAGTTGACCTAAAAGCCGCCCAACAAAAGGGTATTCCGGTATTCAATGCTCCCTTCTCTAATACGCGCAGT
>NZ_JBNKPP010000023.1:0-23265 GCF_050295395.1 Agarivorans sp. | reverse complement strand
CATGGCCCAAATAGACGTCACCGTAGTAGTTATTGTCTTCAACATACTGGCTAAACGCCTTGCGCCGTTCGCGGGCCCAGCGAAACTTGTTCTCACAGGGTAGCCCATAAAAGGCAAAGTTTTGCAGACCTTTAGCAGACAGGTGTTTCAGTGCTTCACTAATCAGCGCTTGGTTATCGGTCGCTACATAGGGCACTTTGGGGTAATCGTTGGAATCCTCGTAAGAGCCGCCAGTGCCCACGATGGGAATGTCTAGTTGAGTGACGGCGTTTTCTATTTCGATGATGTCTAAGTCGGCAATAATGCCGTCGCATTTGATGTAGTGAAAATATTCCACTCTGGAGGTGAAGTCTTCCTCCATGTAAATATTCCACTCGCTACGCTGAGATTGAATATAATCGCCAATTCCTTCAATAATTTGCTTGTCATAGTTTTTATTGGCATTGAATAACAAAGTGATATTGAAGTTGTCACGCATCAGGCGGCACTTTTGGGCTGAATAATGGCTAATTATATTCAATATGCGGCGCTTATTCACGGCCAAATAGCGCTTTTACCCCTGTGACTTGTTTTCGTAGAAGGGCTGCGAGACTTTGCATGCACTTAACGACGAAAGCTAAGAATGTAGCCTTTAAACTCTTTGTCTAGGTAATCGGTGTGCTCGGGTTTGTGTTGGCTAATCGCAAAACCGGCTGCTGTCATGGCTTTGCCGAGTTTGTTTTTGCGACCACGGCCTGGGTCCACAATGATCACTTCGCAGTGTGGCTTGGCGTGGCGTTGAATGAAGTTGGCTAATAACTCGATGTGCTCGTCTTCATATAATAAATCGCTGCCAATAATGAGATCATACAAACCTAAGCTGTCGTTGCTATCGGCCCAGTCTACTTGTTGGTAAGCGATGGCTTGATCTTGGTTGATGGCGGCGTTTCTTTTGAGAAAGTGTTGCACTTCTGGGTGGTAGTCGGTGGCGGTAATATCGGCTTCTTGTTTGTTCAGTAGCAGGCTGGATAACGCCATGCCGCAGCCGATTTCTAGGATCCGTTTGGCTTCGGTATCGTAGTCGTTGATGTAATGAGCTAACACCAGACTAGAAGGCCAAACTACCCCAAATATGGGCCAACTTGCCGAAGAAATGCCGAGCTGTTCGGCGCGACCTTGGGGGTCGTGAAATTCTTGAGTATTACGCAGAGTGCATAAATGGATGTCGGTATCACCAAACTCTAGGGTTTGATAACGTAAACGAAGCTTTGTCATGGTTGGGCCGCATTAATAAATAGCGCTGAGCCAGCGACCAAGGGAGCGAAGTGACAAAACGGAGGTGCGGGCAGCTTACAGTATTAACTGAATAAAGCAAGTGCTCAAAAATTGCTCAGTCATAACCCAGTGTGGAGTTTGGCCTTGAGCCGATGTCTTAATCCAGCGATTTTTTGAAGCGCAATGAGGCAAATAGCAAACCCAAAAATGTGAAACCTAGCAACCACAGGCTGTCGCGCCACAGCTCAATTAAGTTGGCACCACGTAGTATTACGCCACGAATAATGCGCATGAAGTGGGTTGCGGGTAGCGCCTCGGCAATCCACTGCGCTTCTATCGGCATGCCTTCGTAGGGAAACATAAAGCCCGACAAAAGAATCGACGGTAATAAGATAAATACCGTCATCTGCATCGCTTGTAACTGAGTATTAGCCACGGTGGAGATAACCAAACCTAAGCTGAGGCTGGCGGCGATGAACAACAGGGTGCCTAACAGGATCTGGCTCAGTTCACCATTGATTGGCACGCCAAATACCCAATGACCGAGGCTGAGTATTATTGCCACTTGGATTAACCCCACAAAGATGTAGGGAATAATTTTGGCTATCATCAACTCCAGTGAATGGATGGGGGTGGTAATCAGCAGTTCTAAATTACCACGCTCGCGCTCGCGAACGATGGCGGCGCTGGTAAATAGGATCATGGTCATGGTTAAGATAACCCCCAATAGGCCGGGCACAATGTTAACGGCTGAGCGGCGAGTCGGGTTGTAATACAGCGCCACCTCAAAGGTTTTGCTAGCTGCGGGGCGTAGCTCGAAGTCAAAATCGCTCAGTGGCATATTTTGCAGGGCTAAAATTGCCGAGCTAATCATGGTATCGGAGCCATCAACCAGCCATTGCCCTAATATTCGCCCCTGAACCATACGCTGGCTAAGGTCGTGCGGTAAAATTAAGGCGGCGCGCACTTGTCCGTCTTGAATGGCCTGTTCTGCTTGAGCAATATTAGTTAATTGTTGAGTCACCTTAACCACTTGCGTGACTTTCACCGACTCGGTAATCACCCGCCCCAGCGCACTGCCGCTTTGGTCAACCACGGCAATGGGTATATTACGAATATCGGTATTAATGGCAAAACCAAATAGCAATAACTGAATTAGCGGAATCATTACTACCATGCCAAAGGTGATGCGGTCACGGCTTAGTTGGCGTAACTCTTTAATGATTACCGCTTTGATTCGGGCAAGGCTGTTGATCATTGGCGGCCGGCTCCGGTAACGCTGACAAATACATCTTCTAAGCTAGGGCGGGCTAGGTTTAACTCTGCTTGGGCTAGGTCGGGGAAGCGCTGTTTTAGCCACTCCAGTGGCTGCGCGACTTGCTGGTAAATTAAGATCCGCAGCCGCACTCCTATTTGCGCCGCCGAGCGAACTTCCTGACACTGTAACAGCTGGTTTTTAAGTTGTCGCAAGTTGGCCGCTTTGGCTTCCACTACATTTACACCCATCTCAGCCATTAGCCGCTCTGGTTCACCATCGGCGCGGATCTCGCCTGCTTCCATAATCGCTAAACGGTGGCAGCGTTCCGCTTCATCCATGTAATGAGTGGTGACTAAGATGGTGGTGCCTTGGGCGGACAGGTCAAACAACTGCTCCCAAAAGTCACGGCGGTTTTGCGGATCCACCGCCGAGGTGGGTTCATCTAGAAATAATAATTCAGGTTGGTGCATGGTTGCGGCCGCCAGCGAGAGCCGCTGTTTTTGTCCGCCACTCATACCCGCTACGCGTTGCTTCGCCAGTTGATTTAGCCCATAAGTAGACAGCTGGGCGGCAATGCGCGCCTTTAATTCGCGGCCGTTAATGGCAAAGATTTGGCCAATAAATTCGAGGTTTTCTAGTACTGTTAAATCGTCGTAGAGAGAAAACTTTTGGGTCATATAGCCGATTTTTAGGCGCAGTTGTTCGGATTGTTTGGGAATCTCTAGTCCCAAGACTTTCACTTGCCCCTGAGTGGGATTGAGCAAGCCGGTTAATACCCGAATTGTGGTGGACTTACCGCAACCATTTGGGCCCAAAAAACCATAAATGCTGCCCTTGGCTACGTTTAAATTAATATTATTGATAGCGGTAAACTGGCCAAAACGTTTCACTACCGAATTGGCTCGAATGGCGTATTCAGTCATCGTTGCTTACCTGTAAGTCGACCTGAGCGGGAATGCCGGAAGGTAGCGTCGCTGCGCTGTCGGGTAGATCGACTTCGGCCAAATACATTAAGCGCGCCCGTTCTTTATCGGTGAGCGCGTAATAGGGGGTAAACGAGGGTTCGCTAGCGACCCAACGCACCGTGCCTTGAAAGCTTTGGCTAACCCCATCTACATGCACCTTAAATTGAGCCCCCGGCACAAAACCTACTCGGTAATTGGCCGGAACATAGACCCGCGCATAGGGTACGCGATTAGCCTGAATTACCGCAATAATGGCATTACTGGGGGCGCGTTCGCCAAGGTTATAGGGCAGACTATCGAGGATCCCGTCGCGGGTGGCGGTGACGGTGAGTTCTTCTAGCTTTTGCTGTTGCAGTGCCACATCGGCTTGCGCCGCCATTAGTGCCGCCTTGGCTTGTTCGATGTCTTCGGGGCGTGAGCCTGCGGTGAGTTTATTAAATTCTTCTTGGGCGGAGTTAAGCCCGGCGCGAGCCGAATCGCGTAAGGCTAGAGCTGAGTCTAGCTCGGCATGGCTGATTAGCTCGCGTTTTACCAGTTCGGCTTTACGCTGGTAACTCTTATTGGCTTCTACCACCTGTGCTTGAGCCTGTGCCACTCGGGCCGATGCGGCGGCAATATCTTCAGGACGCTCGCCGTTGCTGAGCTTAAGCAAGTAAGCCTCGGCTTTGGCTTGTTCGGCAGTGGCGTGGGCCAATACTGCACGTTGGTTTCTAGTATCAAGCCGAACCAGTATTTGCCCTTGGCTAACTGCTTGGCCTTCTTTGATGGGCAAGGCGCGAATAATTTCATTAGCGGTCGCGGTATAAGTAATACGGTCGCGCTCAAGCGTACCTAAGGCTTGCCTAGGCGACTCCGGCGAGCACGCACAGAGCAATATCAAGGCGAATAGACTGAGCCAACGTTGCAGCATGGTGATGGGTTTCCTTACTCAAGGTGGGCAATGAGGCCAAGCTTTAGCCTCTTCCTTAAGGCTGAGTATAGTATGAAGCCTAAGGCAGTTTTGTGACTCATTAGGTTGTTGTTGTTAAATCGGGCTTTTTTGAAGGTTAGATAGTTGATTTATAAATAAAAAAAGAGATTAAGCTGGGCTTAATCTCTAATAAAAACAGTAGGAATGGAATGGACTGTTTTTACAAACTAGCTTGCACGTTTTTTGCTGTAGACGTCGAAGATAACCGCAGCTAGCAATACCAAGCCTTTAATCACTTGTTGCCAGTCAATACCCACGCCCATAATTGACATACCGTTGTTCATCACACCCATGATGAAGGCACCAATTACCGCACCGAGGATCTTACCTACACCGCCTTGTACCGAAGCACCACCGATGAATACCGCAGCAATTACGTCTAACTCGAAAGCCAAACCGGCTTTAGGAGTAGCGGTATTTAAGCGAGCAGCAAATACCAGACCGGCTAAAGCGGCTAGCATGCCCATGTTGGCAAAGGTTAAGAAGGTAATCTTTTTGGTATTAATCCCTGACATTTGGGCGGCTTTTTCGTTACCGCCAATCGCGTAGATACGACGACCAATAGTGGTATTGTTAGTAATGAATACATACAGTGAAATCAGTACCGCCATTACCATCAAGATATTAGGAATACCTTTGTAAGTGGAGAGTAAGTACACCAAGTACAATAGCGCGAAAGAGATGAAACCAAGACGTAGTACGAACACGTTCATGGGTTCTTCGGCGGGCATTAATTTTTGCTGTTTTAAGCGGCTGCTTAGGTTAAAACCTACAAAGGCCGCTACCCCGACTAAACCAATAATGAACGAGGTAAGGTTAAATTTGTGCATATCGAAGATATCGCCAATAAAACCTGAGCTTAGAGCTTGGAATTGGGTAGGGAAAGGACCCACCGATTGGCCTTGTAGTAAAGCAATGGTTAAGCCTTTAAATACTAGCATGCCCGCCAAGGTAACGATGAACGCGGGTATCTTATGATAGGCAATCCAGTAGCCTTGCATGGCACCAATTACGAAACCGGTGACTAAACAGATGATGACGGTTAAGAACCAGTTAAACTCGAAGTTAACCATTAACACCGCGGCGAGCGCGCCAATAAAGCCACACACCGAGCCGACCGAGAGGTCAATATGGCCGGCCACAATCACCAATAACATGCCTAGTGCCATGATGATGATGTAAGAGTTTTGCAAAAATAGGTTGGTTAGGTTAACCGGTTTAAGCAAGGTGCCATCGGTAATGATTTGGAAAAAACCCATAATAAAAATCAGGGCGAGTAATATTCCATATTCGCGTAGGTGGCGAGCAAATGATCCAAAGAGACTCACTGATTCAGTGGGTACTTTAGCGCTATCTGCGACTTTCGTGTTCATCTCATTCTCTCCCAGATTGAATGATTAACTGCATAATTTTTTCTTGAGAAGCTTCTTGTTGGCTGAGTGACCCCACCAGCTCCCCTTCATTCATAACGTAAATCTCGTCACACATACCAAGTAGCTCGGGCATTTCGGAGGAAATGACAATAATGCCTTTGCCTTGCTCGGCTAGCTTGTTGATGAGGGTATAGATTTCATACTTGGCCCCTACATCAATGCCGCGAGTCGGTTCGTCCAGAATCAATACCTCGGGATCGGCAAATAGCCACTTAGCTAACACCACTTTTTGTTGGTTACCGCCGGAGAGGTTTTCGGTATGTTGGCTGATCGATGAACAACGAATGTTCATCTTTTTACGGAAGTCTTCACTGAGCAAACTTTCTTTCGCATTATTCACCACCAAATTCTTCGAAATGGCAGGCAGATTGGCGAGGGGAATGTTATGCATAATGCTGTCGATTAATACCAAACCGTAGTCTTTGCGGTCTTCGGTTACATAAGCGAGACCGGCATTAATGGCTTTTTCGATGCTATTTAATTCAACTGTTTTGCCGTGTAGTTTGAGCTCACCAGAAATTTTTTGGCCGTAGGAGTGGCCGAAAATACTGCGTGCAAGTTCAGTTCGCCCTGCGCCCATTAAGCCAGCAATACCCACTACTTGGCCACGTTTAACCGCTAAGTTGATGTTATGAATAATGCGTCTATCGGCTTGTTCGGGATGGTAAACTTCCCAGTTACTGACACTGAGGATCTCGTCACCAATTTGCGCCTTGCGTGGTGGGTAACGGTCTTTAAGCTCACGACCCACCATGTCTTGAATGATGCGGTCTTCACTGATTTTTTCTAGCCGACAGTCCATCGTGCTAACTGAGCCACCGTCACGAATCACGGTGATTTTGTCAGCGACTTTGGCGATCTCGTTGAGTTTATGAGAAATGATGATGGACGAGATCCCTTGGCGCTTAAACTCGAGTAATAATTCGAGCAAGGCATCGCTGTCGGTTTCATTAAGGCTGGCGGTAGGCTCATCTAAAATCAATACGTCTACGTCTTTAGAGAGTGCTTTGGCAATTTCTACCAATTGCTGTTTACCTACCCCCAGGTTTTGAATTTTGGTTTGTGGGTTTTCTTTGCCTAAACCAACCTTGGTTAATACTTCTTTGGTTTTTAGAAAAGTTTCAGGCCAGTTAATTACTCCATTTTCATCAATTTCGTTGCCTAAAAATACGTTTTCGGCAATCGATAGCATAGGCACTAAGGCCAGCTCTTGGTGAATAATGATAATGCCTTTTTCTTCGCTGTCAGAAATGTTGTTAAACTTTTGAACTTCGCCGCGATAAATGATCTCACCTTCAAAGCTATGATGAGGATAGACGCCGCTAAGCACCTTCATTAAGGTTGATTTTCCAGCACCGTTTTCGCCTACAAGCGCATGGATCTCTGCTTGCTCTAAACTTAGGCTCACATTGTCTAGCGCCTTAACACCGGGGAAAGTTTTGGTGATGTTACGCATTTCTAAAATGGTATTCATAGTTCCCTCAGGAAAACAAAGTCGAAAGTGCAAGGTTTGCCTTTAGGCAAAGGCAAACCTATTTCGAATTAAAACTGGTCTTTGCTGTAGTAACCGCTGCCAATTAACACTTCTTCCCAGTTAGATTTGTCTACTGGAACAGGTTTTAGCAGGTATGAAGGTACTACCTTGTAGCCGTTGTCGTAGGTGCTGGTATCGTTGATTTGTGGCTCGCTGCCATTCATCAATGCTTCAACCATGCTTACGGTGACTTTGGCTAATTCACGAGTATCTTTAAAGATGGTTGAGCCTTGCTCGCCGGCAATGATTGATTTAATCGATTGCAATTCAGCATCTTGTCCAGAAACGAAGGGCATAGGCATATCGGCACTGCCGTAACCCACACCTTTTAGTGAAGACAAAATACCAATACTGATGCCATCGTAAGGTGACAATACAGCATCAATGCGGTCATCGGTGTAGTAGGCACTTAATAGGTTATCCATACGTGCTTGGGCGGTTGCACCATCCCAGCGAAGTGTAGACACTTTTTCCATGCCAGTTTGACCACTACGAATCACTAACTTACCGCTGTCGATGTAAGGTTGTAGTACCGACATCGCACCGTTGTAGAAGAAGTAAGCGTTGTTATCGTCTGGTGAACCACCAAATAGTTCGATGTTGAAAGGACCCGCTCCGTTAGCTAAATCAAGCGCTTTTTCAATGGTTTGAGCTTGAAGAACACCCACTTGGAAGTTATCGAAGGTGGCGTAGTAGTCAACGTGTGGAGAACCTTTAATCAAACGGTCATAGGCAACCACAGGAATGTCGCTTTCAGCGGCTTGTTCTAACACTTTAGATAGGGTGGTGCCGTCGATAGAGGCAATAACTAATGCATCTACGCCACGAACAACCATGTTTTCAATTTGTGCTAGTTGGTTTGGAATGTCATCACCAGCGTACTGTAGAACGACTTTATATCCGTTTTTCTCAAATAGGGACTTCATGTTGGCGCCATCGCCGATCCAGCGGGCTGATGACTTAGTAGGCATTGCAATGCCGACAGTTTGTTTGGCGCTGGCAAGGCTTGGAGCTAATGCCAATAACGACACCATTGCCGCACTAATTAACGTTTTATAAAGCTTCATTTTTTCACTCCGTGTAAATGATTCAGCTATTAATGGTTAGTTAATGGTTGAGCGATGTTGCGTTGCTCTCGTTTAACTGGAACTTAGTATTGACCATCTTTTTAAACTTATTCGCTAACGGGACAACAAGTTTTCGATGACAGCGATTTTATCTATATATTTAGCTGTTATTGACATGTTGCCATTATGTGAATCCTTAAAAATAGTCAATATTAAGCATGTTTAGGCTACTTTTAGCCTATTGAAAAGCTTTTCTTTGGTTATTTCTGATTTTTGACAGATGTTTCAAAAAAATGCTCACAACGGAAATATCCATGATGTTAGCGTTATCGTATATGGCGGGTTTGCCCACTAGCGACCACTATGAGATGCAATAACTGTGTTTTTATAGGAGTGTGCAGCGTGAACAAGCAGCAGTATGTAATAGGCTTAGATTTCGGCTCAGATTCAGTGCGGGCCCTGTTGGTGAACGCCAGCAATGGCGATGAACTATGCAGTGGGGTGAGCTTGTATCCGAGGTGGAATAAAGGCTTGTACTCACAAGCTGATATCGCTCAGTTTCGGCACCACCCCCGCGACTACATCGAAGCCATGACCAGTGCAGTGCAACAGGCGTTAGCCGATTGCTCGCCAGACATTCGCCAGAATATTGTGGGGATTGGTGTTGATACCACGGGCTCTACCCCTGCGCCAATTAACCAAGACGGTGAAGTACTGGCTTTGTTAGATGAGCACGCTGACAACCCCAATGCCATGTTTATTTTGTGGAAAGACCATACCAGTGTTAGCAAGGCTGAGTTAATCAATCAGTTGGCTCACGGCGGACAATTTCCGGACTACACCCGTTATGTAGGCGGTATTTATTCTAGTGAATGGTTCTGGGCTAAAGCGGCTTGGGTATCGGAACAAGATCCACAACTGGCCGAGTCGATTTATTCTTGGGTTGAATTGGCAGACTGGATCCCTGCGCTACTATCTGGCACTACCGCTCCCGATACACTTCGTCGTGGTGTTTGTGGCGCGGGGCATAAAGCCTTGTGGCATGAATCTTGGGACGGCTTACCCGACCAAGCCTTTCTTAGCGCGATATCTCCTACTTTAGATGGCATTCGCGAGCGGATGTTCCAACAGGTTTATAGTGCCGACCAGCTAGCCGGGCGATTAAGCGCCGAATGGGCTGAAAAACTGGGTTTGAATGCCGATATTGCGGTAGCCGTAGGGGCCTTTGATTGTCACATGGGGGCAGTGGGGGCCGGCGCTGGTGCCCATGACCTAGTAAAAGTAATGGGCACGTCTACTTGTGACATTTTAATGGTCGATCCCGAAGAACTTGGCGAGCGCACCATCGAAGGTATTTGTGGCCAGGTACTAGGCAGCGCCATGCCTGAGCTGGTGGCTCTAGAAGCGGGACAGTCGGCCTTTGGTGACCTATATGCGTGGTACAAGCGGGTGCTGTTATGGCCACTGCAACAGCTGGCCGAGCAACAACCTGAATTACAAGCCGCGCTGCAAGATCTTGATCAGCAAATCATTCCAATGTTAAGCGAGCATTGCCAGCAGCAGCACGGCAATTCGCCAGTGGCGGTGGACTGGCACAATGGTCGACGTACTCCTTTTGCCAACCAACGACTTACCGGCAATATCAGTGGCCTTAACTTGGGCTCAACCGCCCCGATGATTTTCCATAGCTTGGTGGAAGCCACCGCTCATGGTGCTAAAGCCATTATGGATTGTTTTGTTAATCAACAAGTTCCAGTGAAACGGGTGATTGCAATTGGCGGTATTGCCAAGAAATCACCGCTAGTGATGCAAACTTGTGCGGATGTGATGGATTGTGAGTTGCTAGTGATGGATAGCGAACAGTGTTGTGCCCTAGGCGCAGCCATTTTTGCTGCCGTAGCGGCCGAAGTTTATCCCGATACTGCTAGCGCACAGCAAGCCATGGCCAGTGCCGTGCACCTCAGTTATCAGCCCAATCCAGAGCGGGTTGCATTTTATCGTGAGCGTCATCAAGCCTATCGTCAATTGGGAGATTGCGTGGAAGGTTTATGCGCTAAACAGGGAGACGAGTAATGTTAGCCGATTCAGCAGCAGCGCAGCGTATCAACGAACTGCGAGAGCAAGTCTACTTAGCCAACATGGCCTTACAAACCCATAATTTGGTGACCTTTACCTGGGGTAATGTTTCGGGCATCGACCGCGAGCTGGGCTTGGTGGCGATTAAGCCTAGCGGCGTAGAATATGCCAAGTTAAGCCCCGCCAACATGGTGATATTAAATTTGGCCGGTAAAGTGATTGAAGGCGATCTCAAGCCTTCTTCCGATACCTCTACACATTTGGTGTTGTACCGCTCTTACGAAGACATTGGCGGGGTAGTACACACTCATTCGCCCTTTGCTTGTGCTTGGGCCCAGGCGGGTTTAAGTATTCCGGCCTTAGGCACGACCCATGCCGATTACTTCTATGGCGACATACCCTGCACCCGCGCCTTAACCGAAGCCGAAGTGGCGACCAACTATGAGCTCAATACCGGCTTGGTGATTGAAGAAACCTTAGGGGCAATCAAACCTCTTTCTATGCCAGGTATCGTGGTCAAAGAACATGGCCCCTTCACTTGGGGAACCAGCCCAGATAACGCGGTGCACAATGCGGTAGTGCTGGAAGAGGTGGCCAAAATGGCGCTGCACACTAAGCAGCTAAATCCTCAGGTCACTAGCTTAAATCAAGCTTTATTGGACAAACATTATCTCCGTAAACACGGCAAAGATGCCTATTACGGCCAAGAAGATTAGCCTTAACAAAGGATAGATTCATGACAAATTCAACGCCCTCTCTATGGTTTGTAACCGGTTCTCAACACCTATACGGGCCTAAAGTGTTAAAAGAAGTCGCTAACGACAGTGAGCTCTTAGTACAAGGTTTAAACGACAGCGAAAGCATTTGCTTGACGATTAATAACCAAGGCGTGGTGACTAGCTCGGATGAGATCGCCGCAGTAATGCGCCGCGCCAACAATGACAGTAGCTGTGCTGGCGTGGTGGTGTGGATGCACACCTTCTCTCCCGCCAAAATGTGGATTGCCGGTCTAAATCAACTAAGCAAACCAATGCTGCATTTACATACTCAATTTAATGCCGGCTTGCCTTGGTCGAGCATTGACATGAACTTCATGAATACCAACCAAAGTGCCCACGGTTGTCGCGAGTTTGGTTTTATCGCCACGCGGATGAACGTGCAACGTAAGGTAGTGGCTGGACATTGGCAAGATCCTCGGGTGCAACAAGATGTAGACCAATGGGCGCGTGCTGCCCGCGGTGTTTACGAGTCTGCTAGCCTTAAAGTGGCCCGGTTTGGTGACAACATGCGTCAGGTTGCGGTGACCGAAGGTAACAAAGTATCGGCACAGATTAAGTTTGGTTACGAGGTGAACGCTTATAGCATGGGCGATTTGGCAGCCTATGTTGAGCAAGTCAGTGAAGCCGAATGTGCCGCACTGATTGACGAATATTGTTCGCTTTATAAAGTTGACGACGCGCTGTTAAAAGATCCACAAAGCTACCAATTACTGATAAACGAAGCGCGCTTAGAAATAGGTATGGAACGCTTCTTAACGGAGCATGACTGCAAGGCCTTTACCAATTGTTTTGAAGACTTACATGGTTTAAGCAATCTACCCGGTTTGGCGACTCAACGATTAATGGCCAAGGGTTATGGTTACGGCGGTGAAGGTGACTGGAAAACGGCTGCCTTATTAAGAATTGTTAAGGCCATGTCTGAAGGGCAAGTGGGAGGCAGCTCCTTCATGGAAGACTACACCTACGATTTTGGCGCAGTTGACCAAGTACTGGGTGCGCACATGTTAGAGGTGTGTCCAAGTATTAGTGAAAACAAACCCGAGTTGATCATTGCTCGCCACACCATTGGCTGTAAGTGCGATGTGCCACGGCTTAAATTCTCAGCTAAGGCCGGCCCTGCCATTAATCTTTCATTGATTGATTTAGGTGACCGCTTCCGCCTAGTGGCCAATGCGGTAGATACTGTTGATTTACCAGAAGCTATGCCTAACTTGCCAGTGGCGCATGCCTTATGGCAACCACAGCCTAACTTAGCTGTAGCGGCGGCAGCTTGGATTTATGCCGGAGCTGCCCACCACTCGGTTTACACCCAGGCGCTTAGCATGGAAACGGTGATCGACTATGCCAAGATCCACGACATCGAGTTGATAGTTATCGATAAAAACACCGACCTTCGTCAGTTGGAAATGGAACTTCGGCATAACAACCTGCATTACCGTTTAAATGCCCTAAGTTAATCGCCTATCAGTCGCAGTGATGGCTGGGATGCCATAACTGCGACTTCGCCAATACTTTAAACCAAGAACATAATGCTATGATTTCGACACGTATTGCTAACCAAACCTACTTGAAGCATATGCAGAATGATCCGTTAAAACCCGGTTACAATTTTGACGCGCATTTGGTAGCAGGCTTAACGCCAATAGAAAAGGGAGGTGAATTCGACTTTTGCATCGATCGTCCACAGGGGATGAAGGGTTTTATCATTAACTATACCTGTGAGGGGCGAGGTAGCATCTTTAAGGATGATAAGCGCTTTGATGTTAATCCGGGTGACTTACTATTGTTTCCGCCGGGAGTTCCCCATTATTACCACCGCCATGAAGACGCCGAGAGCTGGAAGCATCGCTGGGTGTATTTTCGTCCACGCGCCTTTTGGCAAGATTGGCTGCATTGGGCACAGTTAAAAAACGAGGTGTATTTCTCGCCAAGACCAGAGCCGCAGGACAAACAGTTACAAATAGAGCAACTATTCAGCGACATTGAGTTGCATGCCAAAACCAGCGATCCCTTTGATGTGGAGCTGTCGCTCAATCTACTCGAACAATTGCTATTGCGTTGTAAGCAAATGCAGCCAGATGTGCGCAACAAGGCCTTAGATCCAAGAATCGAAGCGGCCATTAATTTTATGACGGTTAACCTAACCCGTGATTTTCAGTATCAAGAAATTGCCGAATCAGTGTGTTTGTCCAGTTCCCGCTTAGGCCACTTGTTTCGCGAAGAAGTGGGTATGACCATTACCCAATGGCGGGATGACCAAAGAATTAGCCGAGCTAAACAATTGTTGATCACCAATAATGTCAGCATTAATCGGATTAGTTTGCAGGTGGGATACAACGATCCGCTGTATTTTTCGCGGGTATTTAAGAAACTGAATGGAATTAGCCCCAAGGGTTACCGTAAGCAGTTTAGTTTAATTTACTAAGTGTACTGCGTAGTGCTAAGAGCTTGAGCTGAGCATTGAAGGCTCAGCTAGGCTGATCGGCAGAGAAGCTTAATCTTTGTCGATGCTGGCACTATGTCTGTCCAGCACCCCTAAGTCCAAAACCGGTGCGGCATCGATATTATGGGCATCCATCATTTTTGCCACCCGCTGCAAGGACGCAATAATCATCATTTGTTCCCATTCCTGCAATTCATCAAATTGTTTAGTGAACTGTTCCTGTAGCGGGATCGGCGCTTCTTTTAACACCTCGGTGGCCTGTTCGGTGAGATGTGCATGCACCTTGCGCTTATCTTGCTGAGAACGCTCGCGATAAACCAGCTGACGTTTTTCTAAACGGTCTAAAATACTGGTGACAGTGGCTTGGCTTAGGCTCATTTCATTGGCCAGCTCACCGATGGTGACCTTACCCATGTTGCGAATAGTTTGCAGTAGCAACATTTGTGGGGCGGTTAAACCTGTTGTTTTTGCTAAGTGCTTGGAATACAAGTCGGTCCCTCGGATCACCCGACGTAATGCAACCAAGACTTCTTCTATTCTGTTCAAAGTGTTTCTCTATGTGTCGAATTAAAAAGACAGTATATCGCTATTTATTTAGAACCCTAAATGATTTATTGGGTTTTAGTTTCAGCTCAAACTCTTTGGTTTTTGCTGATGAGCGATGGCTTATGTTATCTGTTGCTAAAGGCTGCAAAAGCCCTGGATTAGCGGTTGCGGCTCTGTTCTTTGATGCCGCTAGACTGTTGCAATTACCGCAGTCATTCAGTGGTAGCTAGCGGCTGTTGTCGCATTTTTCACCACAAAAGCCAGCCCTTTGCTATTTACAGTGTCATCAATTTTGGGGTGGAGATCAAATTTTATTTAGTGTACTATGTTTCGCGTTCTAAATAGTTGTTGGGCTGTTTGATTGCTTTTTAATAGGATTTATTACGCTTTATCGTTGTTTATAGTAGCTAAATCCATTTTTAGCCCAGCGATTACTATTTAGAGTTCAAATTAATATCTCTAACTGGGGAGGATTTTTGCTTGATATAGGAAGTATCGTTTTTAAGGCACCTAAGCTGGAAGACGGTATGGCTGTATTTCGTTTGGTGGAAAGTTGCCCGCCGCTGGATGGCAACTCTAGTTACTGTAATTTATTGCAGTGCAGTCATTTCTCTGCCACGTCGGTGAAGGCGGAATATGACGGCTCCTTGGTTGGATTTGTTTCAGGATATTTAATTCCGGAACGGCCAAATACCCTGTTTATTTGGCAGGTGGCTGTTGCCGAGCAAGCTAGAGGAATCGGTTTAGCTTCTCGCATGTTGCAACAGATCCTTGCACGCCCTGCTTGTGCAGCGGTGGAGTATTTGGAAACCACTATTACCGCAGACAACCAAGCTTCGTGGTCATTATTTAAAGCTTTAGCCAGCAAACACCTCAATGCCGAGTTGCACTCGGGTGAGTGGATGGATAAGCAGCGTCATTTTGCCGGCCAGCATGATTCCGAAGAACTAGTGCGGATCGGACCTTTTCAACCTTCTTTAATTGCCAATCAAGAGTAACTATTACCATGAAAATTTTTAATCAAATTGAATCTGAAGTTCAAAGCTATGCTCGTTCATTCCCGCGCATCTTTAATCGCGCTAAAGGTGAGTGGATGTGGGACGAAGATGGTAATCAGTATTTAGATTTCCTAGCCGGGGCCGGCACGCTTAACTATGGCCACAACAATCCCTTGTTTAAACAAGCCTTGCTTGATTACATCGAACAAGATGGGATTACCCACGGTTTAGATATGCACACTCGTGCCAAAGGTGAGTTTCTACAAACCTTTAACGATAAAATTCTGCGTCCGCGCAATATGGAATACATGGTGCAGTTTACCGGCCCAACAGGGACTAACGCCGTAGAAGCGGCAATGAAAATTGCCCGTAACGTGACTGGCCAACAAAACATTGTCACCTTTACTAATGGTTTCCACGGGGTGAGCTTAGGGGCCTTGGCTGCCACCGGTAACTCTCACCACCGTGATGCCTCTGGCGTGAGCTTAAACGGTACCCATCGCATGCCTTATGACGGCTATTTGGGTGACAACATCGATACCACCGAATACTTAGATAAAGTATTGGCTGACTCCAGCAGTGGTATTAATTCGCCTGCCGCGGTGATTGTAGAAACGGTGCAAGGTGAAGGTGGTATTAATGCGGCGAGTATCGAGTGGCTGCGTAACCTGCAAACTGTGTGTCGTAAGCACAAAATCTTACTGATTGTTGATGATATTCAGGCTGGTTGTGGCCGTACCGGTGACTACTTCAGCTTTGAAGAAGCGGGTATTGAACCGGATATCATCACCCTGTCTAAGTCTTTAGGCGGTTATGGCTTGCCATTTGCTGTGGTACTGATGAAGCCAGAATTAGACCAATGGAAGCCCGGTGAGCACAACGGTACTTTCCGCGGCAATAACTTGGCCTTTGTTACCGCTAAAGCGGCGCTTGATCACTATTGGTCAGACAATGCCTTCTCTGAAGAGGTGAAGCGTAAGGGCCGCTATATTTCGCAGCGTTTGGAAAACATCGTCCAGCAATATGGAGACGGTAACTTTACCACCAAGGGACGGGGCATGTTCCAAGGGATTAACTGCGTCAACGGCGAGTTGGCAGGAAAAATTACTCGTGCCGCTTTCCAAAAAGGCTTGATCATTGAAACCAGTGGCGCCGACGATCAAATCGTTAAGTTCCTGTGTCCGCTGGTCATTAGCGAAGCCAACCTAGAGAAAGGCATCGACATCGTTGAAGAGGCGATTCGTGAAGTGTGTGCCAAGACTGACCACATTCCCGAAGAAAAAGTCTACTTCGAGGTGGCGTAGTTCCGTTTTATTACACCATGAGCACTAGCCAACAACTGCGCATTTGGCCGGGGGAGCGGCTGTTATTGCCGATAGAGAATGCCTCGGCTCGCTATCTACTTCGCTGCCTTCAAGGCGAAGGCTACTTGCGAATTATGTCCTGCGCTCAGCGTCAGGCGATAGCTCGCGGTGATGAGAGGCTGATTGCCGGTGGCGAAATCGCCACCCTAACTGGCAGCAAAGCCATGTTAATTGAATTTAAAAAACTAAGTTAAGGGCAGATTATGATTGTAAGAACACTAGCAGAAGCCAATAAAACCAGTCGTCGAGTAGTATCGCCCGATGGTAACTGGGAAAGTACCCGCTTGTTATTGAAAGAAGACCAAATGGGCTTTTCTTTCCACATGACCAAAATCTACAAGGGTGCTGACTTCTACATGCACTATCAAAATCACTTGGAGTCGGTGTATTGCACCGCCGGTAAAGGGGAAATTGAAAACCTCGCAGACGGCACTAAGCATCCCATCGAGCCGGGTACGATTTACATCCTCGATAACCATGACAAGCACATTTTACGTGCCTTTGAAGAGCTGACTCTAGCCTGTGTATTTAACCCGCCGTTAACCGGTAAAGAGGTTCACAATGCCGAAGGCGCTTACGAGTTAGAAGCGGAAGCACTTAGCTAGCTCAGGCTGTTTGGAATTTAAGTCGGCAGGCTAAGCCGATTATTAATAAACCATCTTTGTGCCCTCACAAGCCAGCATTTGGCAATACCGCTGGTTTGTGGGTCACTGACTATTTTATAAGAGCGATAAAGGGATTAATAAACAATGAATCATACCATTGAGAAAATTGGTGGTACTTCGATGAGTGATTACTTGTCGGTTCGCGACAACATTATTTGTCAAACGAGTGAAGAGCAGCTTTATCAACGGGTATTTGTGGTGTCAGCCTACGGCGGCATTACCGATCAGCTGCTGGAACATAAAAAGAGTGGTCAACCGGGTATTTATGGCTTATTTGCCAGTGCCATGGAAGATGACAGTTGGCTGAAAAAGTTCGAGCAAGTAAAGAGCCAACTGTTAGAGATAAACCTGCAGTTGTTTGGCGAAGGCACCCTGCTGAAGCAAGCTAACCTTTTTCTAAATGAGCGGCTAGATGATGCCAAACAGTGTTTGTTGGACTTACAAAGTCTTTGCCAACACGGCCACTTTGCGCTGGACGCTCATTTAGGCACTGTTAGAGAAATGCTCGCCAGTATCGGTGAGGCGCATAGCGCCTGGAATACCGCCAAACTACTGCAACGAGATGGCGTGAATGCCTGTTTTGTGGATTTAACCGGTTGGTTGACCAATAAACACGTGTCCTTGGATCAGCGGATCCGCGAAGCGTTTGCTGAAATTGATTTAAGCAAGCAGTTGCCGATTGTGACGGGGTACGCCCATAGTGACGCCGGATTAATGACCTCGTTTGACCGAGGCTACAGCGAAATGACTTTCAGTCGTTTGGCGGTACTGACCCAAGCTAAAGAAGCCATTATTCATAAAGAATTTCACCTTAGTAGCGCCGATCCGCGCTTAGTGGGCGAGCATAATGCCGTACCGATTGGTCGAACCAACTACGATGTGGCCGACCAATTGGCCAACTTGGGTATGGAAGCCATTCACCCCAAGGCTGCCAAGGGTTTACGCCAAAATGACATACCGCTGCGAGTGAAAAATACCTTTGAGCCAGAACACAGTGGTACCCTGATTACTGGCGACTATGTGAGTGATTCACCCTGTGTTGAAATTATTGCTGGCTGTAAAGGTATTTACGCCCTAGAGCTGTTTGACCAAGACATGGCGGGCAGTATTACTCAATATGACCAGCAAGTATTGGCGACTATCCAACGCTTTAAAGCGCAGTTAGTGTCGAAAGATATTAACGCTAATACCTTGACCCATTATCTATCGACCAACTTAAAAACCGTTAAGCGGATCCGCGAAGCCTTAGAGCAACGTTTCCCTGAAGCGGAGTTTAATCAGCAGAAAGTCGCGATTGTTTCAGCCATTGGCAGTGACATGAAAATCGCCGGAATGTTAGCTAAAACCGTGCAGGCCTTGGCGAGTCAGTCTGTCAGTGTATTGGCCATTCACCAATCGATGCGTCAAGTAGACATTCAATTGGTGGTAAAAGAAGCCGACTACGAGCGGGCGGTGAAGAGCTTACATGCCGAGTTGGTTGAAATTCATGATCATGGACGAGCCATATGTCTAGCGTCTTAAGTACCATTGCCGTGTTGTTTCTGGTGTTGTTTCTGAGCATATCGCTGCCCTCGTTTGCCAGTGCCGAAGCGTTGGCGAGCGAGGCGGCAGCCGAACCTCCGCCAGAAGCTCAGCAGGCTCCAGCTGCCCAGCAGTTGGCGCTGTTAGAGGAGCCGCTGTATAAGCCCTTTATTGAGCGTTATGTGCTGGATGAGCTAAAGCAATTGCGGGTGGATCTGGCGCAAAACAAACATGAGCTGATGCAGCAGATTGTCGATAGAGAGCATCAATCTGTTGATCGTGCGGTGGCTTATGCCACCGACACGGTGACCTACTTCTTCTACTTAATTGCCGCTGCTACCTCGGTATTGGTGTTGGTGGGCTGGTCGTCATTTCGCGACATTAAAGAGCGGGTGCATACGCTGGCCGATGAAGAAATTTCCAAGTTGGTTCAAGAATATGAACAACGTCTTGAATTAATTGAAAAACAATTGAAACAAAAGACCCTGCACATCGAAGAAAACCGCGAAGTCATAGAATTAACTCAAGAAATTCAATCGCTCTGGTTGCGTGCGCAGCAGGATTCTTCCCCTGCCAATAAAATCACTATATACGATGAAATTTTAAAACTGCGCCCTGAAGATGTTGAAGCTTTAACTTATAAGGCTGATGCGGTATTAGAGCTGAACGAGCCGCAGTGGGCTGCTAATTTATGCCATCAGGCGCTTAAGGTGGATCCTGAAAACAGCCATGCCTTTTACCAGTTGGCCTGTGCTCACACCACCATGCAACACTACGAAGATGCGCTGCGCTTTTTGGCTGAAGCGCTAAATCGCCGCGAAAGTTACATGGAAGACATTCGCCAAGACCCTGCCTTACAACCCTTGCTAAATGATGAATCGTTAAAGCAACTCAATAGCATGTTAAATCAGGCCGTGGTTCACTAGGCTTGCCTCACTTATTATTGGAAGCCAGTTTGGCGCCGCCCGCTGTCACTGTAAGCGAATCCGCTGAGCCCCAAGGGAACAATCATCATCAAGTGTATTTAAAGCCCTCTCTGGCTGGGGCTTTAGGCTAAAATTATCCTATTAAACAAGCGTTAACTGAGTAAACTAGCGCTAGGTGCCGATTTAGGTACCGCCGTGTTTAGCATCGATGTAAGGATAGCCAGATGATTGACCAAGAACTCGCTCAACTCGAATCGGTATACCAAACCATTGTGGATTTTCTGGTGCAATACAGCTTCCAGCTGGTGGGCGCCATTCTCATTATTCTGCTGGGTTTGTGGTTTGCCGCCAAGGTAGCTAAATGGATTTTTCGCGTTTTGGAGCACAAGGGTTTAGATATTACCCTCACTAACTTCATCGCCAATCTTGTGAAGTTATTGCTTATCAGCATCACGGTGATTATCGCGCTAGGTAAGTTGGGCATTAGCATTACCCCCTTTGTGGCAGCCTTAGGTGCGATTTCCTTGGGCGCCGGTTTAGCCATACAAGGCACCTTGTCTAACTATGGTGCGGGTTTGGCCATTATTCTTACGCGCCCTTTTGTCATCAAAAACACCATCACCGTGAAAGGTTATACCGGCATTGTTGAAGAAATTAACTTAGCCACTACGGTATTGGTGAATGAAGACAACGAGCGGGTCACCATTCCGAATCGCCACATCGTTGGCGAAATCATTAAAAATACTGAGCAAAATAGTTTGATTGAAGGGGAAGTAGCCGTGGCGTATGGTTGCCAACCCGAGCAGGCGATTCAGCTAATTGAAAGCACCCTAGCTGCGATTGAAAATGTGCAAAGCTCACCCTGCACCAAGGTGGGCATTGCCGCCTTTGCCGACAGTGGTATTACGCTGAGTTACCGTTTTTGGGTACCTACGCCGGTCTATCATCAAACCAAATTTGCCGCCAATTTAGCGGTATTTAATGCGCTACAACAGGCCGGTATAAGTATTCCTTTTCCGCAACGAGAAGTGCGTTTATTGGCTCAGCAAGATTGAGTCAGTCAGTTAGGCTTAGCTTGCTAAGCCTAACTCTGAGGGTGGAGTTGATACTTAGGTTTTAAGCTTGTTAAGTTGCTGTTGTTGCGCCTCCACCAACTGCGCCAAACTGCTACTGCTTTGGGTGGTTTGGTCGGCCAAACTGGCCAGCTCTGCTGCAGAGTCTGAGATGGCGGTAATGTTACGGTTAACCTCTTCGGTGACGGCGCTTTGCTCCTCCGCCGCGGTGGCAATATGAGTGATTTGCCCAGACACCTCCTCGATTTGGCTAACAATAGTATTTAAGTCGTTGAGTGCCGACTCGGTTTGCTCCACCGCACGTTGAGCCCCTTCTACGCCCTGTTCGATAATCCCCGAAGCACTGCTCACCTCACTCTGTAACGTATTAATTAGCTGGCTGATTTCACCGGTAGAGTTCTGGGTTTTTGAGGCCAAAGAGCGCACTTCATCTGCCACGACGGCAAAGCCACGTCCTTGTTCACCGGCACGGGCGGCTTCAATCGCAGCGTTTAGTGCCAACAGGTTGGTTTGCTCGGCGATGGCATTAATCACATCTACAATATTGCTGATATTGGTACTGCTGTCGGCCACCTTGGCTACCGCATCTTTGGCCTGTAACGACTCTTCCGACATGGTGGTCACGTAGTGCATCGCCTGTTTAAGTCGCGCTTCGCCGGATCTGGCGTTGTTGGTCATGGCTTCGGTTTCTTGGGCGGTTTGCTCAGAAGCTTTGGCCACCTCTAAGGCGGTGGAACTCATTTGATTGACCGCCGTTACCACACTCTCAATTTCTTGATATTGCTTATTCACACTGTCACGAGTGTGCTGGGCAATATCTGCCGAGGTTTGACTCTCGTGCTGAGCCCGTTCTGATAAGGTTTTTAGCTGGCTAATTAACTCTCGTAGCTTAGTGATAAAGCCGTTGATGCCGCCGCCTAGGGCGATCAGCTCGGCGTGAGCATCCACTGTGACTGATTGAGTTAAGTCACCTTCGGCGCTGGCTAGGTTTTCGACCCGTGCTTGAATTACTTTAAGCGGTGATAGTAGCGAGCGTATTACAATACTAATCGCTAGCACCGCTAATACCGAGACTACTGCGCCGACAAGTAATAGCAAGCTACCTAGCGAGCTAGCCATGTCAGCCATCACTTGGCTCATGCCTAAGGCACTTTTATAAGCGTCTTGCTTGTCTACTTCTATAAGTAAAGACCAATGCGCATCGGCAATCGGGATGCTCACTGGATAGGCAAATATTAGCTGGCTATCGGTTTCCATATAACCGTCTTGCTTAGCTAGTTGCTGATACTGCTTGGCGAGTGCCGGCGTAATCGCTTCGGCCAGAGGGCGAGCTAAGTTTTGGTAGTGACTAGCGGCTACCACTAAACCCAATTGGCTTAATAACGTTACTTTGGCTTTGCCTTGGTAAAGGCTGGTGGAAAGCTCATCGATAAGCTGTTGGAATACTGGCAGGTTTACATCAACACCCACCACGCCTTTAAATTGTTGGTTGACTACCACGGGTACGGTAAGCGAAGTCATCAACTCTTCGTTGCCGGGGGAGATTTCGTAGAGGTAGGGTTCCATCAAACAGGGTTTTTTGCGGTCTTTGGCACAGAGGTACCACTCCGCTTCGCGAATACCAAATTCGCCAATTGTGTCGACATATTTCTCCGCGGAGTCTTCTACTTGCTGCTGCTCGATACTGCCGTCGTTATTGCGAACTACGTAAATCTCTAAGCTACCCGAGCCTACAACGCTGTGGCTCTGCCCGTCTGAATTTTGATTATCCAATTGGTCGTAGCCATTGGGCTCAAACTGAGCATACATGGAAGACAGTAACTGGTTTTTTTGTAGGGTGCCGTATACCGCCTGCTCGACGCCGTCGCGACTCAATGGCTGTTGCTGTGCGGTGCGTTCGATAAGACCGGCAAAGCTATAAGGGATACGGTAGGCTTGGTTAATAAAAGCGGCCACTTTTTCACCGTATTCGGCGGCGCGGGCGCTTAAGCGTTGTTGAGTTTCTTGATGCAGGCTAGCTTCTACTTGCCCGGCAAGCTGGGTATTTTTGTCGCTTAACGACCACCATAAACTGAATGATAATACCGCTACTACAATTAAGAATAAGGCCGAGGTTATCCAGAGTAACTTGGCGCTAATTGATAAGGACTTCATGTGGCCTCCTATGCCCATCAGGCAGCTACTCACTTAGCCGCTTCTATTAACATAGCATATTTATATAAATAATAAATTTATCAGTGTGTTAGAAGAGATTGTAAACATCTTATTGGAGCGAGGTTGGAACAACTGAAAAAGTTATTAAGATGCGGTTACTACTTGATTTCGTCCATTTTGTTTTGCCTGATACAGCGCTTCGTCGGCGCGCTTGATCCACTGTTCTAAAAAGCCGCTAT
>NZ_JBNKPP010000022.1:0-50902 GCF_050295395.1 Agarivorans sp. | reverse complement strand
AGAGTTTCTCGAAAAACAAGTACAAGTGCTCACGTATGTTTCAATTGGCTTTACTTTGCAAAAGTTTAACTCTATAGCTGAAATGGACAAGTCAATAACTCGGTTGTTCCAGGTGGTCGATAACCCGAAAATTTTGGATTCTCTTTATGCTTCTCGTGGTGAGAGCTTTGACTTCGGTGAGCAATAAAAACATGACAAAGTATTTAAGAGCGATTTACAACGCTTGGTATTTTTAGTTTAAGGTTGGGTTTTGTATCTTAGTTGTATGATTGGGCTTTGTGGTAGCGTTGCTCACTATTGAATGCGGCGTTAATTGCCATTTGCTAACAGGTTTTTTCAAAATAGTGGCAAAGCTTAGATACTAAAAAAGCCGCTGTTGCGGCTTTTTGTTATTAAGGGTGGCAGTTTAGAAGGTGGGCGGGGTGGCCGCACTAATTAATTCACACTCTTCTTTGCTTTTATTGCGGAAACGGTGTGGTCTACGCGTTTCAAAGTAGTAGGAATCACCGGCCTTGAGTACCTTAGACTTGCTGCCTACGGTGATCTCGATTTCACCACGAATGATGATGCCGCCTTCTTCGCCTTCGTGTTGAATAAACTCGGTGCCGGTATCGGCGCCAGCGGGGTAAACTTCGCGCAATATGGCGAGCTTGCGGCCATTGTGCTTGCTGCCCACTAGCAACATTTTAACTAAGCCGTCACCCAAATCGGTTAACTCATCTTCGCTATAGAAAATTTTATCGTCGCTCTCCATTTCTAGGGTGAAAAACTCACCCATGGAAATGGGAATGGCGTCGAGGATTTTCTTCAACGAGCCCACCGAAGGATTGACCTGATTCTGTTCGATTTGCGAGATCATGCTGTTGGTGACCCCGCTAATTTTGGCGAGTTCGCGTTGCGAAATACCGCGCATTAATCGAATACTTTTTAGGCGTTTTCCAACATCCATTAATTTTTTCCCTCAATAGAAACGCTTAGCTTGCATTGGCTGTTTTCAGCTCCTGCATGCGGCGTTTTTCGGCCTTGGCCATGACCCACCAGGCAATAAATGTTGCTACTGATACTACAGCAATAATTAAGGTAGCAAGGGCATTAATTTTGGGACTTACCCCTAACCTTACGCTAGAAAATACTACCATCGGTAAGGTGGTTGCACTGGGGCCTGACACAAAACTGGCAATCACAAGATCGTCTAAAGAAAGGGTGAAGGCTAGTAACCAACCCGCTACCAAAGCAGGCAGAATAGTGGGTAAGGTTATCACAAAAAACACTTTAAAAGGGGTTGCGCCTAGGTCCATTGCGGCTTCTTCGATACTTTTGTCCAGCTCTCTAAGGCGAGAGCTCACCACCACCGAGACATAGGCGGTACAAAAGGTCACATGGGCGATCCAAATGGTGAGCATGCCGCGTTGGCTAAAGAGGTCAAACACTTGGCCTAAAGAGATGAACAAAAGCAGTAGGCTTAAACCAGTAATCACCTCGGGCATTACCAGCGGAGCGGTAATCATGAAGGCAAAGCTGGTTTCACCACGAAACTTCTTAAAGCGGGTCATCACGAAGGCGGCTAGTGTGCCTAAGATTACCGCGGCACTGGCCGACAGAAAACCGATGGTTAAACTGAGGGTAATGCCGTTCATTAATAGGGTGTCTTCAAACAGCGCGCCGTACCACTGGGTAGAAAAGCCACTCCATACGGTCACTAAGCGGTTAGCGTTAAATGAATAAATGACTAAGCTGAGAATAGGTAGATAAAGGAAGGATAAGCCCAAACCTAAAATTAGCCATTTCCACTTGGTTTTATAGACTGGTATTGCGTCCATTAAGCCGCCTCCATCTCACGTTTCTGATAACGATAGAACAATAATATCGGTACCATTAAGAGTAATAACATCACCGATGCAACGGCTGCTGCCACTGGCCAGTCTCGGTTGTTGAAGAATTCTTGCCAGAGGATCTTACCGATAAGGATAGAGTCTGGACCGCCGAGCAATTCGGGAATCACAAATTCACCCACAGCTGGAATAAATACCAACATCGAACCGGCGATAACGCCTGCCTTAGTCAATGGCAATAGCACCTTAAACAGTACGGTGGAGGTGGATGCACCTAGGTCACGCGCCGCTTCAACTAAGGAATAATCCACACGCATTAGCGCGGTGTACAGTGGCAATACCATGAAGGGCAAGTAGGTGTATACAATGCCGATATATACCGCTGTATCGGTGTGCAAAATCTGTAATGGCTCGTCTATGAGCCCAAGGTAAAGCAGGATGTTGTTGAGAAAACCGTTGTTTTTCAGAATGCCTATCCACGCGTAAACACGGATTAGAAAGCTGGTCCACGATGGCAAAATAATTAGCATTAACAATATATTACGGTTAGCCGGGCTAGAATGAACAATCGCCCAGGCCATCGGAAAACCAATGATCAAGCACAGCAGGGTGGAAACTGAAGCGATCCGCACCGATTCTAAGTAGGAGCTGATGTAGAGATCATCACTAATCAGATAAGCGTAATTGCCTAGGTTAAGCAGAATTTGCACCTGCTCATCCACCATGGTCACCAACTGGCTATAAGGTGGTATGGCGATCATCGCTTCAGAGAAACTAATCTTGAAAACGATGAAAAACGGCATTAAGAAAAACAAAAATAACCAAAAATAGGGCAGCGATAATATCGCGCAGCGCCCACTGGGAATAAGCCGCGCCAAGCGCTGCTTAAACTTGTGCTTTGCTTGAGTTGTCATATTTTTAGTACCACGCAGCTATCGGCTTGCCAGCATAAGTAAACTTGGTCTTCCCAGGTAGGCATATTATTGCGATGGCGGCTGCTATTGGGCATGGCAACGGTAACGCGTTTACCACTGGCCAATCGCACGTAATAGATAGATTGTTCACCCAAGTAGGCGATATCTTCAACCTTACCCTGACAGACGTTGTTATTGCGGCCTTTTAAGGTTTTAAAAATGCTCATTTTTTCTGGACGAACTGCCACCATGAAGGGCACGCCCGGTGCGGCAGAAACCCCGTGATTGAGGCTGATGGGATAACCTAAATCTGGGCAATCGATGGTGGCGCTGTCGTTGTCGTTATCGCTAACTACCCCTTCAAATACGTTTACCGAGCCAATAAATTCTGCACTGAAACGCGAGTTGGGGTACTCATAAATCTCTTCCGGTTCACCCACTTGCACAAACTGCCCGCGGTTCATAATGGCGATGCGACTGGCCATGGTCATGGCTTCTTCTTGATCGTGGGTTACCATTACACAGGTCACACCAACCTTTTCAAGAATATCAACCACTTCTAGTTGCATTTGCCCACGTAGATTTTTATCTAGTGCGCCCATGGGTTCATCCAGTAACAAAAGCTTAGGGCGTTTGGCTAGGCTGCGTGCTAAGGCGACCCGTTGGCGTTGGCCACCCGAGAGTTGATGGGGCTTACGGCGTGCATAGTCTTTCATGCGTACCAGCTCTAACATTCGAGCCACGGTATCACCGATTTCGTCTTTGGGTAGTTTGTCTTGCTTTAAACCGAAGGCAATGTTTTGCTCAACCGTCATATGTGGGAACAAAGCATAAGATTGGAACATCATGTTGACAGGGCGTTGATGGGGGGGAACACCAATTAATTCCTGTTTATCGAGAATGATTTTGCCTGCACTGGGTTTTTCAAAGCCAGCTAACATGCGTAATAAAGTTGACTTACCACAACCAGAAGCACCTAACAGGGCAAATATTTCGCCTTTGTTAATGGTTAAACTAACATTGTCAACCGCGATGGCTCCATCGTAATCTTTACTAATATTTTCTATCTGTAACAAAGGCTCTGGAGCCGTTTCACCGTCTACCGGAAGCTTTTGTATGTGTGACACCGCAGCCATTGCGGACCCTCCATAAAGAAACAAAAACGTGCTTGCCACCCGAGGGTGGCAAGCGACTAGTTAGTTTTGAAGAAACTTCGTCCAAGAACGAGTCAGCGTTCTAGATACCTTAGCTGGCATTATTTTCGAGCCATACAGCTTCGCTAGGGTCTCGTCGCTGGGGTAAATACCGGGGTGGTTGATAATTTCAGGGTCAATAAACTCTTTTGATGCGGGCGTTGGGTTGGCATACCACACGTAGTTAGAGATTTCTGAAATTACCTTAGGCTGCAATAAGAAGTTAATGAATTTATGAGCGTTGTCTTTGTGCGGAGCGTCGGCAGGAATGGCCATTAAGTCAAACCACGCCAAGGCACCCTCTTGAGGAATCACGTATTCCACTTCAACACCATTATCAGCTTCGGCGGCGCGGTCTGAAGCCTGTAGTACGTCACCCGACCAACCTACAGCAACACAAATATCGCCATTGGCGAGGTCGTTGATGTACTGAGAAGAATGGAAGTAGGTGATGTAAGGTCGCACAGCTTTTAGCAATTTATAGGCTTCGCCGTCGTCTTTATAATCGTTAGGATCTGTACTGTTGGGATCTTTACCCAGATAGTGTAGAGCCGCTGCAAATAATTCCGTCGGAGCATTTAAGAAAGCTACGCCACACTGTTGGAGTTTTTCCATGTTTTCTGGTTTAAACACTAAATCCCAACTGTTGACGGGGGCATCTTCGCCTAATACTTCTTTAACTTTGTTTGTGTTGTAACCTAAGCCGGTGGTTCCCCATAAATAAGGCACTGCGTACTGATTACCAGGATCGGCAGTTTCGTCAAGCATGCCCATGATTTTAGCATCTAAATTGCCGTAATTGGTGAGTTTTGTTTTGTCTAATTTCATAAACGCACCGGCTTGAACTTGCCGAGCTAAGAAGTCTGAAGTGGGGACAACGATGTCAAAACCGGTTGAACCCGATAAAATTTTAGCTTCCAGTACTTCGTTTGAGTCGAATACGTCGTACACAACCTTAATACCGGTCTCGGCTTCAAATTGAGCGATGGTATCTTCGGCAATATAATCTGACCAGTTATAAACGTTCAGTACTTTATCTTCTGCTGCCTGCAGATTCATCGCGCTGGCAGTTAACAGGGAAGCTAGGGTTAGCTTCAGGCTAGCGTTTTTCATCTTTATTCTCCAATTCCTTGTGGTGATTGCTCGTACTGCTTCGCGGATTAACTCAATGCCTGCAGAGTGTCATCCAAACTTTGTTTTGCCAGTGTGACTAACTGGTCTATTTGTTGTTTTGTTATCACTAATGGTGGCGAAATAATCATGGTTTGGCCACAGGCACGCATGATTAAGCCATTGTTTATACATATATCACGGCACACTTCACCGGCGTTAACTTCTTTAGCAAAGCGTTGCTTAGTTTGCTTATCGGCCACTAACTCTAAAGCTGCAACCATGCCTTTGCTGCGAGCTTCGCCAACTAAAGGATGGTCGGCCAACTCTTGCCAACGCTGAGCCAAATAAGGTGCAAGCTCGTCACGCACTCGGCTAACGATGTTTTCCTGTTGCATGATGCGAATATTTTCGATGGCTACCGCACAGGCGGCCGGATGACCAGAGTAGGTGAAACCGTGGGCAAATTCGCTATTGGCATCGGTAATTACCTTGGTCACTTCATCAGAGACCATCACCGCTCCCAGCGGCAAGTAGCCAGAGGTAATGCCTTTGGCCAAACACAGTAGGTCGGGTTTGATATTGAAGGTGTCGCAGGCAAACCATTCGCCAGTGCGGCCAAAACCACAGATCACTTCATCTACCACCAACAAAATATCGTATTTGTCGCAGATCCGTTGGATCTCCGGCCAGTAGCTTTCAGGAGGAATAATGACTCCGCCAGCGCCTTGGATAGGTTCGGCAATAAACGCCGCTACCTTGTCTTCGCCTAATTGCAGGATCTTCTGCTCTAATTGACGAGCGCGTTCTAAGCCAAATTGCTGAGGGTCTTGCCCCTGGCCTTCTTCAAACCAGTAGGGTTGGTCGATGTGGCTAATATTAGGGATGGGCAGGCGACCTTGCTGGTGCATAAAACCCATGCCGCCCAAACTTGCCCCAGCTATGGTACTGCCATGGTAGGCATTTTTACGGCTAATGATTTCTACTTTATCGGGCTGGCCTTTGCTGGCCCAATAGTGGCGAACCATGCGTACTACGGTGTCATTACATTCTGAACCCGAGCCAGTAAAGAAAGCATGATTTAAGCCCTTTGGCGTTAATTCGGCTAACAGCGTGGCGAGTTCAACAGCTGGGCTGTGAGTGGTTTGAAAGAACAAGTTGTAATAGGGCAACTGTTGCATTTGTTTAGTGGCCGCATCCACTAGCTCTTGGCGGCCATAACCTAAATTTACACACCATAAACCGGCCATGGCGTCGAGCAACTTGTTGCCCTCACTGTCGTATACAAAAACACCTTCGCCTCGTTCTATCACTCGCGCTCCTTTAGCATTTAACTCCTTGAAGTTAGTGAAAGGATGTAAGCAGTGGGCGCTGTCCTGTTGTTGTATCGTCAATGTTGTGCTCATTTCGCCTCCTTGTGGCTTGAGTTTGCTCAGTCCTTAAACATTAAGTAGTAAGAACTCTCGTTCCCATGAACTGATCACTTGAAAATAGGTTTGATATTCTTTGCGTTTTACTGCGACGTAGCAGTTAACAAAGCGTTCGCCGAGGATTTCTTTCAGTTCTTCAGATTGCTCCAGTTCGGCCAGTGCTTCTTCCAGTGTACCTGGCAGGGTGTAGCGGTCTTCACTTACGTCAGCGGTTTCTTGTGCTGAAGGTTGTAGTTGCTGCTTCATGCCAAGATAACCACAGGCTAAAGTGAGGGCCATTGCCAGATAAGGATTCGCATCGGCGCCGGCAAAGCGGTTTTCTACTCGGCGGTTACGTGCATCACAGTGAGGAACACGTAGACCAACGGTACGGTTATCCACCCCCCATTGCAGGTTGATGGGGGCCGAATCGCCAAACATCAAACGACGATAGCTGTTTACGTTGGGAGCATAGAAAGCAATGCTGGCAGGGGTGTATTTTTGTAAGCCTGCGATATAGCTTAAAAACAGTTGGCTATTGCTACCATCACTGTTTGAGAACAGGTTATTGCCCTCTAAGTCTTCCAAACTTTGGTGAATGTGCATCGCGCTGCCAGGCTCGTCTTCCATGGGTTTAGCCATGAAGGTGGCATAAATATCGTGTTGCAAAGCGGCTTCGCGCATGGTGCGCTTAAATAGAAAAACCTGATCACATAAAAGAGTGGGTTCACCGTGGTCGAAGTTGATTTCCATCTGCGCCGCGCCAGACTCATGCACTAGTGTATCTACTTCTAGTTGCTGAGCTTCACAGTAGTCATACATGTCTTCAAATACTGGGTCAAATTCGTTAACCGCATCGATGCTGAAAGATTGACGAGCGGTTTCTGGGCGACCATTTCGACCGATTGGCGGTTCCAGTGGGTAATCCCAGTCGAGGTTTTTCTTCACTAAGAAGAATTCTAACTCGGGGGCGACGATTGGCTTCCAGCCTTCTTTTTCATAGAGGCTCAACACCCGTTTTAATACTGAACGGGGAGCAATTTCTATTAGTTTGCCGTCGCGGTCGTAGCAGTCGTGAATTAATTGAGCGGTGGGTTCTTTAGCCCACGGAACGAAGCGTACGCTATCAGTGTCTGGCTCAAGGTTCATGTCCTTTTCGGTCCAGTCGAAGTGCTCTTCTCCCTCGTCTGGCCATTCACCAGTCACTGTTTGGTAGAAGATTGATTCGGGAAGGCGCATCCCACCTTCTTTAAGGTATTTATTTGCCGGGATAATCTTACCGCGAGCATTGCCTGTAATATCGGGTATCAGACATTCAACTTCGGTTATTTGGTTCTCCGTAAACCATTTCCTGACGTTTTCCATAATCACCTGTCATAGTTTGTTAAGTAAACAGGGACAAAAATCATAATTGATGAATTTTCGCTCCGTGCTATTAAGGAATGTCAGAATTTGCCGTCGTTGTCAATAAGGTGTTAAATAAAAACTAAATAACCGCCTATTTTGCAGTTATTAACTAAAATAGTTTGCATTATACTTAACACTGTGGTGTAAATTTAAGGGCTAAAAGGGATGCTTTTACCAAAGGACTGTTAATTATGTTGAAACACCAGCCGCAAATTCAGCCAGTCAGTTTACTGCAACAAGCCGAAGATTTTTTGGCGCTTCACCCGGGCTTAGAAAGCATCGATTTGATGCTTTCTGATATGAATGGGGTGATTCGAGGAAAGCGTATCGAAGCCGCTTCGCTGCCTAAAATCGCCGAAGAAGGCATGTGTTTACCCGCATCGGTATTTGCTTTAGACATTTGTGGAGAAACGGTCGAAGAGACTGGGCTTGGCTTCGAGCAGGGCGATAGCGATAGAATTTGCCATTTATTACCACATAGCTTAAGTCTGATCCCTTGGAAAAAAAATGCCGGCCAAGCCTTGGTGAGCATGCATGAAGTGAACGGCGATCCATTTTTTGCTGACCCTCGACAACTGCTAAGCAAAAAGTTGGCGAGCTTACATCAGCAGGGCTTATTTCCCTGTGTGGCGATTGAATGGGAATTTTATCTGTTAGACGCGCGCAGTGAAAACCGTCAGCCGCAAGCGCCCTTGTTACCTAAATCGCAACAGCGAATGAAGCAAACCCAAGTGTATTCTTTAGATGAGTTGGATGAGTTTGCCGAGTTTATTCGTGATATTCAAGATTATTGCCATACCCAAAATATCCCTAGTGACAATGTTATTGCCGAGTATGCCCCTGGCCAGTTTGAAGTTACTCTGCAACATCAAACCGATCCATTACTGGCCTGCGACCAAGCGATTCTATTGAAGCGGGCGATTAAAGCGGTGGCTAAGCAGCATGGCTATGTGGCCACCTTTATGGCAAAACCCTATGCCGAGCATTCTGGCAATGGTTGTCATGTGCACATTAGTATGTTGGATCATCAAGGTAAAAATCGTTTTGCTAACGATTTGCAGTTATTAGAGTATTCCTTGGCTGGGTTACTAGAAACTATGCCGCAGGCGATAGCCCTGTTAGCGCCTAATGCTAATTCTTACCGTCGTTTTCAGCCTGATATGTTTGTGCCGCTACAGGCCAACTGGGGCTGGGATAACCGCACCGTTGCTTTACGTATTCCCTCAGGCAGCAAAGCCAATCGACGTATTGAACACCGCGTGTCGGGCGCCGATTGTAATCCTTATATTGTGATGGCAGCCTTGTTTGCCGGTATTGAATATGGGATTAGCCAGAAATTAGAGTGTCCACCACCGGTGAGTGGTGATGCCAGCAAAGTACCTGCGCCAGCCTTGCCCATTTCATGGGAGCAAGCCTTGGACGCGTTTTCCGAATCTACATTGTGGTCACTACTGGGTGACGACTTTAGCCATGTTTATTACGCCAATAAGCTGAACGAGTTACAGCGCTTTGAATCACAAGTAACGCCACTTGAGCAGCAGTGGTATCAGCAAATGGTATAGCAGCCCTATTCGGTCAGAAACAGTCTCAGCAGAGGCTGTTTTTTGGGTTGCAGACAAAGACAGAATTATTTTCACAATCTAAAGGGGAGTGTATGAAAGAGCAGCATGCAAATTCATATTACGCGGCGAGTGCTAACTTACAGTTAGATTATCCGCAGTTGCAAGGAGAGCAACAAGCAGATGTATGTGTAGTGGGGGCCGGAATTACTGGTGCCACCACCGCCTTAGAGTTAGCTGAAAAAGGCTATAAGGTGATTTTACTTGAGGCCGAGCGCGTTGGCTGGGGCGCTTCTGGGCGCAGCGGTGGTCAGGCTATTTTTGGCTGGGCGGCAGAACAGTCCACCCTAGAAAAGCTCATGGGTAAAGATGATGCTAAAACCATGTGGGATCTGTCGGTGGAGTCTTTGGCGGTCACTAAGGAAAACATCCAAAAACATAACATTGACTGTGATTGGCAAGATGGCCAAATGCATGTGGCAGTGAAGCCGCGCCAGGTAAAAGAGCTAAACTTCTGGCTTCGTCAGCTTCGTGACGATTATGGTTACGAACATCTAGAATACTGGGACCGCGAGAAACTGGCCAGCCAACTCAAAAGCCCACGTTATTTAGGTGGCATGTTCGACCCAAATAGTGGTCACTTGCATCCGCTTAATTACACTTTGGGTTTGGTTAAAGCCGCTGAGTTGGCCGGGGTTGAAATTTACGAAGACAGCAAAGTCACTAAGCTGACTCACGGCAATAAAGTGACCCTAGAAACGGCTCAAGGCAAGGTGACTTGTTCGCATGTGGTATTAGCCTGTAATGCTTATATGCAAGGTTTGAACAGCAAGCTAGAAAGCAAGGTGATGCCGGTGGGCACCTATATCTGTGCCACCAAACCGCTGGGCGAAGAGCGGATCCGCGAGCTGATTGGTAATAACATGGCGGTGTGCGACATTAACTTTGTGTTGGATTATTACCGTTGTTCTGCCGACCATCGTATGTTGTTTGGTGGCCGCGTGAGTTATTCGGGCATTGAACCGAGAAACCTCGCCGCCACCATGAAAAAACGTATGGATTGGGTCTTCCCCCAATTAGCGGATGAGCCAGTGGAGTTTGCTTGGGGCGGTAATGTAGGCATTACCATCAACCGCGCACCGCATTTCGGGCGGATTGCGCCTAATGTGTATTTTGCGCAAGGCTTCTCTGGCCACGGTATTGCGGCTACAGGCTTAGCTGGGCGCATGATGGCAGAATCCATTAGCGCAACTTCGGAGCGCTTTGATATTTTTGAAAAAATTCCACACATGCCGTTCCCTGGTGGGCGTTTATTCCGCACCCCGGCATTGGTCTTGGCCATGACCTACTATCGCATTAGAGACCTACTCTAGTTGCTCACAAGGGCCTGTTGTTGTTGGCTGGTAATATCTAAGCGCAACCAACAATAGGCCCTGCTTAACTTGGCTAGAACCGCCTAAGCATTCGTACCATAGTTCGTGTTTTTATCCTGGCTACGCTTCGAGCTCACTTCGGTTTACCGCTATACTTGCGCCATCGTAGTATTTACTGAGGTTGCTAAGTTATGGCTGAATCGCCAATTAATCATTTTTTTCCACAAGCTAGCCGTTTAGTTTACGGTTGCATGGGTCTAGGTGGCTCATGGGACGGTAGCGAGCTAGAATCTCATCATTTGGCTCAAGCTCACGCGGTGGTTGATGCCGCACTGGAGATAGGCATCAACTATTTTGACCATGCCGACATTTATACTCTGGGCAAGGCTGAACAAGTCTTTGGTCGAGTTTTGGCCGAGCGCCCGGAACTACGCCAGCAAATCATTTTACAAACCAAGTGTGCGATCCGCTTTGCCGATGAACAATGGTGCGGCCGTTATGATTGGTCGGCCGATTATATTCGAGAAAGTGTTGAAGGCTCATTACGTCGCCTGCAAACCGATAGCGTGGACGTGTTATTACTGCATCGCCCCGATCCTTTAGCCGAGATGGACGAGGTGGCTGAAGTACTACAAGCATTGAAAGACAGCGGCAAGGTACAGCAATTTGGCGTTTCCAATATGAGTGGGGCACAATGCGCCTATTTGCAAGCGGCGTTGGGAATGCCGCTGGTGGCTAATCAGCTAGAAATGAGCTTAGCTAAGTTAGATTGGCTAGAGCACAATATTGCGGTAAATGACGAGCAAGTTAAAGGACATAGTTTTACTGCCGGAACTTTAGAATATTGCGCCATGAACAAGCTGCAAGTGCAAGCTTGGGGAAGTTTGGCGAAGGGGTTATTTAGTGGCGCAGATTTAAGCCAAGCGACTCAGGCTCAGCGCGATACTGCCAACTTAGTTGGCCGATATGCTGAACAACTGAATAGCTCGCCAGAGGCGGTGGTATTAGCGTTTTTATTGCGCCATCCCGCGGGTATTCAGCCGGTTATTGGCACCGTTAATGTTGACCGGATCCGCGCTTGCGCCGATGCCACTCAGCTAAACTTAAGCCGCGAACAGTGGTATCAGCTATATGTATGCTCTCGCGGTCGAGCTTTGCCTTAGGTTTGATAAGCATGGTTAGTGTTGGCGGAGCTGCTGGCGTAACTTGATTAGCCAGTAGCCCACCACAAAACTTAAGAGCACCGTGGATAGCGGCATCACTAACCAGATGCCGCTAATCCCGAACAAGACCGGCAGTAGTAGCATAAAGGGTAATTGAATCAACATATTACTCACCGAGATTAGGTTGGCTCGTGAAGCTTGATTGAGCGATTGAAAGACCACTGCGGCAGTAAATATCAAACCATCTAATGGCATTGCCCAAAGGTGTAAACGGATCCCCAATACCGTGGCTTCCAGCAACGCCGGATCGTTGTTGTTAAATACCGCTACGCTCAGTTCACTAAAGCTATTTAATAACATCACACAGGCAATACCACTGCCGATGATAATGCTAAAGCCTAGGCGCAAAACCTTTAGTACATTGTCGTAACGTTTTGCCCCATAGTTATATGAAATCAGCGGTTGCATGCCGTTGGCAAAGCCCTCGGCAATGAAATAGTAAACCACACTAATGTATAACACGATGGCGTAGGCGCCGGTTTCTGTGACACTGCCATATTTCAAAAATAGGTAGTTATAAATCACGGTAATAAAAGCGGTATATAGAGTGGTGAAAAAGCTACTTAAGCCTAAGTTCGCGATGCGATAAAAGTAGCGGGGCCTAAAGTCAAAGTTTGGCTGGAACAATTTTAGTTGGCTGCTGGCTGAGCCAAAGTAGACTAAGGCCAGCAGCAATACTAAGGCCTGTGCCGCTAAGGTGGCATAAGCTGCTCCTTTTAAATCCCAATTCCATTGCACAATAAAAAGATAATCGAGGCCAATGTTGGCCAGTGCGCCTACTACCATCAAGCCGGTGGCGTAGTTAGGGGCGTTATCGTTGCGCACTAAGATCGGCAGAGCGCAGCTTGCCATAACTAGAAAGGATCCGTATCCCATGATGCTGAGGTAGTGTTCGGCCAATAACTGAATATGGCCAGACGCACCTTGCCAGCGAATTGGCGCCGCTTGCAAGTAATGTAAGCTCAGGCTGATTAAAGCAGCTAACAGCATGATTAATAGCAGCGCGTGGCCAAACAGGTTTTGGGCTTTCTCGGGGCGTTTTTGACCTTGGGCAATGGAGATTAACGCGCCGCCTCCCACTCCAATCATTAAGCCCATGCCGGTCACTAAAAACATGATTGGCCAAGCTAAGTTGATGGCGGCTAGGCCGTTGGCTCCCAGCACTTGGCCGATAAAGATCCCATCCACAATTAAGTAGATGCCACTGACGATCATCGCCATTACCGAAGGGATGGAAAAACGCCAAAATTGTCGGCTAATGTTTTGACTGAGCATGGGTCGCCGTTGCTTGAGCTAAGTGATTAAAAACGGGGCAAAAGTTTGCACCTGCTCCATCATAGGCATTTTAACAAGCGAGGCAATCAACAACGCTGCAATTTTTGTAGCTGCTTATTCATTCTTCGGTTATTCGGTTTAAACCTAGACGATATAGTGGTAAAAGTGTTTAAAATTAGATACTCACTCTTGATTGAGCGGGAAAAAAGTGGACTTTTATTAATCAGTAATAAGCGGCGAACTAAGAGGGTTGTTGGAAAATTCTGCAATCACCAGTTTTTTTATAAAATGTCTGGACAGCGTCGAGTGAAAACCCTAATATACGCCTCCGCCAGCGTTGAGCACCCGTAGCTCAGCTGGATAGAGCGTCGCCCTCCGGAGGCGAAGGTCACAGGTTCGACTCCTGTCGGGTGCGCCATAGCTTCGGATTTGCTCGAAATACTCAGTGGTGGGTATAGCTCAGTTGGTAGAGCCCCGGATTGTGATTCCGGTTGTCGTGGGTTCAAATCCCATTACTCACCCCATTATTTAAATATGAGGCTGGGCCTTGTATTGACAACGTTACATGGAACAACAAGCGCTTAATCGCTGATTGAGTTCGCTTTAACAAACGCCATGTAAAATGCTAAACTTAGTTTAGATTAGACCGATGATACGCCACTTGATAGCGCGGTATCACAAGGTTTAAAATACTAGGTAATTGGCGATTAGCGCAGCTTGGTAGCGCATCGTCGCGAAGCTCATAAAGGGCGGGACCAGAGGCTTGTTTAGCTCAATGTATCAAGACAAATCGGTGATTAGCGCAGCTTGGTAGCGCATCTGGTTTGGGACCAGAGGGTCGGGAGTTCGAATCTCTCATCACCGACCACATTTAGAAAGCCCCGTCAGTAATGACGGGGCTTTTTTGTACTTGATAGTTAAGAACTCGGAGTTCGCCTTTTAATCTTGGCTCATCACCGACCACCTTCAAAAGCCTGCTCATTTGAGCAGGCTTTCTTCGTTTCGATTACTTGTTTGTGAACTTGTCCAATTCATTTATATACGCTTAGCTATAGCTAGGGCATGCGTTTAATGTTCAGTTAAATTTCTGAGTAAATGGGTGGTAATTGCTGCCTATTCGTCAGTTTCTTTTGCAATGACTTTGTACAATGCGCCTATGAAGATGAATACTATATTTTGGAGTAAGTTCTCGCTGGCTATGCTGTTATTGTTTGGTTTGGGCCAAGTCAATGCTTCAGTGTTGGTGATTAAGCATGCTCAAGCTGAAAGCCAAAACGATCCGCGTAACCAATACTTCTTAGATCTGCTTCGCTTAACTTTAGATAAAACCGTTGCTACAGATGGCCCCTACAGTATCCAAGAATGCGAGCAGCGTATGCCGCAGCGTCGAGCCCTGCAGCAGATGCAAAAGAAGCGTTGTATCAACCTTGTGTGGACCATGACCAACACGGAGCGAGAACAGCAGGCCTTAGCGGTTCGTATTCCGTTGCTAAAAGGTTTGCTCGGCCAGCGGGTATTGTTGATTCGTAAGCATGATGTGGCGCGCTTTAAAGATATTCAAACTTTGAGTCAACTGGGGGAAATGTTAGCTGGTCAGGGAATGGGGTGGCCGGATGTGGATATTCTTAAGGCCAATCAGTTACCGGTAATTGAAGGTACCTTGTATGAGGGCTTGTTTGGCATGTTACAGCTTGGCCGTTTTGATTACATGCCACGCGGACTTAGCGAGGTGGAACAAGAATTAAACTTACATCCAGAATTGGATTTGATGGTAGAGCCTCACTTACTACTAAGTTATACCGCACCCATTTACTTCTTTGTTAAGCGCGATAACTATCACTTAGCTGCTCGCTTAGAAAAGGGGCTACGTTTAGCCATTGAGGATGGTAGCTTTGATGCCTTATTCAAACGCTACCGCTACCATGAGCTATTAGCGCAGCTGGGGCAGCGACGAGTATTAAAACTTTATAATGTGAATTTGCCAGCTAAAACGCCGGTGGGCGACGATAGCTTATGGGTTATCCCCGAACGACAGCGAAGTTTTGGCCAAGACTAATTTACTAAACGGGCTTTACTGTTTGTAGTTCGGCCAACAATCCCCTTGGGATAGATGAAAACGTCATCACCATCGTCAAATTAACTGTGATTCAGCTCCGCTTTTTGTTGATAGGCCCATTATGATTTTTCACTGTTAAGTTGAATTGTGTGTAGCATCATGAACCTGCTCTGAAGCTCAGATACTATCGGCATATTTGCGGGTTTGCTGGGCCTTTTCCCCCGCAAATCTTCGTCTTTTTTTTATTACCAAGGAGTATTTTAATGCCACTCACACAGCCAACACAAAAAGTGGAAACGTTTACCCTCAAAAACAATCGAGGTAGTGAAGCGACTCTATTAGCTTGGGGGGCTACCTTAGCTAGCTTTAAAGTACAATTAGTCAGCGGTGAGCGCCGCGAAGTAGTATTGGGTTGCGATAGCATTGAAGACTATCAAAAACAAGAAGCCTACTTAGGCGCAACCGTGGGGCGTTACGCAAATCGGATTAAACAAGCCACGATTAGTCACCAAGGGAACGCGCTATCGTTAACAGCTAACCAAGGTGTGCACCAATTGCATGGGGCCGATGATTTCAGCCATCGAGAGTGGCAGGGTGAACAGTTGGCCGATAATAAGGTAAGTTTTACTCTATTTTCTGCAGACGGCACTTGTGGCTACCCCGGCAATATGCAGGCACGAGTGGACTATACCTTAGACGACGATAATCAGTTAATTATTGATTACTCTGCCAGTGTAGATAAAACCTGTCCGGTAAATTTAACTGATCATAGCTACTTCAATTTGAACGCAGCGGCAGATTCCACGATCAAACAACACCAACTGTACATCGCTGGAGACTATTATCTCCCCGTTGATAGTGAAGGCATTCCTCAAGCAGGCTTGAAGTCGGTAGAGAATACTGGTTTTGATTTCAGACAGGCGAAAACTATCGCAGAAGACTTAGGTAAAGATGACGATCAAAAACTGGTTGGCGGTTACGACCATAGCTTCTTACTGCAGCCAGCGGTGATTGAACGTGGCGAGGCGGTGGCGCGCATCGTAGCCGATGACCAGTCACTCGCCATGGAGGTGTATACCGATAAACCGGCTATTCAGTTGTATACCGGAAATTTCCTCGCTGGCACACCGGCACGCAGCGGCGATAGTTATCAAGCGCACTCTGGATTGGCCTTAGAGACTCAGTATTTACCTGACTCTCCCAACCGCCCAGACTGGCCTCATAAAAGCTGTTGGTTGGAACCCGGACAAGGCTATTGCACGCAAACTCGTTACCGGGTGTATGAACCAAATAACTAACTTTGGCTGATTTCGTCAACGAGGCGGAAAATATCGCGAGTTGGCACTATAGTGTATGCTCAAAGTAGGTATTTGAAGGTAGGTAAAATTTATGAAACATATATTGGTAATGCTGCTGGCTATGGTGACTTTAAGTTTTCAAGCGGTAGCGGATGACTACCAGTCAACCATTACTACATTTAGACAAGCGCCAGAAACAAAACCGTTTTTTTCTAACGCTTATGCTTATGCTGTGTTTCCTACTATTGGTAAGGGGGGCATTGGTATTGGTGGCGCCTATGGTGAAGGTAAGGTGTATCGCGGTGGCAGTGTGACCGGTTCGGTTAACATGGCCCAGCTTACCCTTGGTTTTCAGTTAGGTGGGCAAGCTTTTAGCCAAATTGTGTTTTTACAAGATAAGCGTGCTTACGATGAGTTTACCAGTGGTAGCTTTGAATTTGGGGCGCAAGCTAGCGCTGTAGCGATTACCGCTGGGGCTTCTGCTCAAGCTGGTTCCACGGGGACGGGTGCGGCCGCTGGTAAATCTCAAGCTAAAGCTAATTATGTGAGTGGTTACGCGGTGTTTACCGTGGCCAAAGGTGGACTGATGTACGAAGCCAGTATTGGCGGGCAAAAGTTCAATTTTAAGCCTAATTAAGCGGCTCATTAAGAGAACAAAACGGACCTTTATGGTCCGTTTTTGGGTTTTAGCACCGAGTAAGGAATCAGGCGTATAGCTTGGTATGCTTAAGTCACCTGGCTTATTTGGGGCCAAGGATGACTATTCCAAGGAAACGATGCCAGTATCTATGGGCTGTGGCTCAAAGTGGCTCGTTTTCGGCGGCAGGGCGTATGTTGGGGGATGGTGTATATAACTTTGCACATGGCCGCTTTAAGTTGCGTAATTAAGATACTTATAATGTCGTTCTAAGCTACACGAGTTGAAAAATGCGCAGCAGCTGCTTTGTGCTGACTTGGTTGAGCAGTGAAATGCGGGTTATCAATATGCCCAGTGGAGTCGCTGTGAGCTGGAACTAGCCTCTCACTAAGCTAAATAGTTCAAATAACCGCCCTAGTTGGGGCGGTTTTGACTTGTCTCTTGTTATAAGAAAAAGGAATTTCTCTAGATGATGGATTTACAACAGCGATTTAGTCATTACTTACAGCAGCTGAGAGCCATGCTGTTGAAAGTGCCCGAGCCGCTATTCGACAGCAGTTTAGCGCCAGATATGTTTCCTTTGGCCACCCACGCCAAAATTGCCGCTAACTTTAGTTTACGCGGCTATTGCCCCTTAATCGGCTGTGAGCCGGTGTCATTTATTCGCCCTGAGCAGACGCGAGCCGCAGTACTTCAGCAGATTGATGATAGTTTGCAATATCTGGCTAAGGCCAAGCCGGTTACTCAGTTTGATGATAGCGTGATGCTAAGTGATAAAGCGGGCTTTAATCAGCTTGAGCTATGCCAGTCTGACTTTATCAATGTCTATATTTTTCCTAATTTCTTGTTTCATATCAGCATGGTGTATGCCATCGCTCGGGCTAATGGCGTGGCCTTAAGTAAGGGCGATTTTGATGGCTTACACAGTTATCCAGAAGGTTTTAGTTTCATCGAATAGCGGTGATTTAGTGAGTTGTTTACATCGTACTAGGTTACATCAAGCTGACTGGACTAACTAGAATAAGCTGCACTGTAGTTGTGTCTTAGCTCCCACGCCTTGAGAGCGGCGATTTAGTGGTATAATCAAGGCTCACTAGCAGTGGGTGTAATTAGGCCCTAGTTATTGGTCAATTTTATGAGGCAGTTAAGTAGTATGACGTGGGTCAGTAAAAGTATTAGCAGGGCAAAGGAGTTGCAGTTAGGCTTTTCCATAGTGGTGAGTATTGTGCTGGTGGGTTGCTCGGCAACGCATTGGAGTAGCAGCGTTACCCCGGATGAAGGCAGCATTCAAAAATTATTATCAAATACCCGTTTGTCTGAACGTGAAGACCATTATTTTTACCATCACCAACAACTGGAAATGCCGCAAAATGTGCGTCCTTGTTGCGCCTTTGGTAATAACCAGCAAGTAGAGCTGGGTAAGATGAAAATTCCTTTCTTCCAGTTATCCAATACCGTGGGGATCGACGATATTGGTCCGCATATTCATAACGCCAGTCAATTTACCAAACGAGTTGATGAGCGTAAGGGTAAAAAAAGTACCGAAAATAATGGCATTGTTTATACCTTGCGCGGCGGTTTCATCGACTTAGCCCACGTACGTGATACTGCCGACAATACCTTCAGTTTGTTCTACAACATCTACCAGCATTTGGGTGAAGCCTTCACTATCGAATTGCCTGCAGAGTTAGGTGAGCGAAAAATCACCTTTAGTGAAGTCGATCTTTCCCACTTAAGTAGCCAAGACCGCAAGTTTGTGAGTATTCAGCTGGCCGCCTATTACGCCTTTAAAATGGCAGCTGGTCACGAGATATCGCAGTGGCATGGTTATGAAAGTGTGCCAATGTTTTCTGAATTAGTTTCGGCTTACTCTCCGGAAGATTTGTTTTCCAATATGCTAGGAGCCAAGTTGGCAGCTAACTTGCTGGTGGACGACTTAGCTCGTTCTAGTGATGATTTTAATCGCCACATGACCTTGTGGTTGGATCAAGCCTTACGTTACCTTGGCGCCGTCACTAAAGAGCAAACCGCTTTAGCCTTTGAAGCGGTGGACGGACTGTGGTGGGATTCCAGCGCACGGATCCCGCAAAAGTATTTGGTGCTTAAACGTAATTACAATGTAACCCCAATTCAAACGCCGCTGGTGATTGATAGCCATAAGATGGCTGAGCAGAATTATGCTTTAGTGGCGAACTTTGTTCCGCTGCAGCTTGAGCCCTTAACCATGTCTTTACCAGTGAGTGATTATGGGGTTAACTTTAGTTTGATTTCGCGTTTCACCATGAAAGTCGATGAGAAGTACCGCGAGTCGTTTGCTCATATTCCCGAGCAATATTATCCCAACTTTGAGTTAGACAGTGTTAACTTCAGACACATTGCCCAATACGATAAGGCCTTTGATCAGCAAGAATATGCTGAATATGTAGTCGAACGAGAGGCGAAGCAGCAAGCTAAGTAGTCGACTTAACTAGGCCTGCCAATCTGCAGGCCTAGTGATTTAAAGCGCTAAGGCGGCCTAGCTTAAGTGAGTGGTTCTTAGCAAACTAGCGGGCTGGCGCTGTACCAGTATTTCCCCTTGGCGCACTGAATATAGCACTTCTCCCTGTTGCTGAATCACCGCTAAGTCATCGCAGCCCTGCAAGATGATGAAATTGGCTGGTTTTCCTTCTTCGATACCATACTGCTGTTCTACTTGCAGGGTTTTAGCACCGTTGATGGTGATTAAGTCCAGTGCGGTGGACAAGTCGCGATAACCCATCATGTGACAAATATGTAGGCCAGCATCTAATACTCGAAGTAGCTTACCATTGCCGAGGGTATACCAAGGATCTTGGATCGAGTCTTGAGCAAAACAAACGTTCATGCCGGCTTCGCGTAACTCTTTGACGCGAGTAACGCCGCGACGCTTGGGATAAGTATCGAAGCGCCCTTGAAGGTGAATGCTTTCGGTGGGGCAAGAAACAAAGTTAATTTTGGACTTTTTCAGTAGCCGAAATAATTTAGAGCAATAGGCATTGTTGTAAGAATGCATGGCGGTAGTGTGGCTGGCGGTGACGCGTTCGCCCATGTCTTGTTCCAGGGCGGCGGTGGCGAGCACTTCCAAGAAGCGCGAGGCTTCATCATCAATTTCATCGCAGTGCACATCTACTAACAGCCCATGTTGCTTAGCCAAGGCTACCACCCAGTGCATAGACTCCACGCCATATTCCCGGGTAAATTCAAAGTGGGGGATGCCGCCAATCACATCGGCTCCATGCTCAATCGCTTGCTCCATTAGCTGTTTGCCATTAGGAAAAGAGCAGATCCCCTCTTGAGGAAAAGCCACAATTTGTAGCTCAATCACCTTAGATAATTTTTCTTTTAAGCCGGCAATGGTTTTCAGCGCCGTCAGTGAAGGATCGGTAACATCCACGTGAGTTCGAATATATTGCACGCCATTTTCTACTAATAGCTGCACTGTTTTTAACACCCGCTGTTCAATGTCTTCGGGAGTGAGCTGGGGTTTGCGTTCACTCCAGCGCTCAATCCCTTCAAACAAGGTGCCGCTTTGGTTCCACTTAGGCTGACCGGCGGTGAGGACCGCATCCAAATGGATGTGCGGCTCGACAAAAGGCGCGCAGACTAAGTTGCCTTGTGCGTCTATTTCCGATGGGCTCGCCGATGGGCTTAGCGTGGCGGTTTGCGGCTCAATGGCGGTAAATACGCCTTGCTCAACACGTATGCTATATAACGAAGTTTGGCCACGCAGGCGAGCGTTAATGATGTTCATAATTATCCTTATTCTTTAGTTGCTTGGCGCTGAATAGCCAAAGGCTCCATCAACAAAGCATTTTGTAGCTCTAAGCGTTGCTGAGCATGATTAAGTTGGCAACCGGTCAGCGCTTGCAGTTTGTTTAAGCGATGATTCAGGGTATTACGGTGAATGTTGAGTTCTTTAGCGGTTTGCCGCAGTGAACCTAAATTGTCGAAATAACAGCGTAGAGTATGTTTTAGCTGGCTCATGGCTGGTTGTGCATTACCAAACAAGGGGCCCAACCTGAGCCGACAAAACTCCACCAGAAGCTGGCTGTCTTCTACCGCGGCAAATACCCGACTAATGCCTAAATCGAGATAGTGCACAATGGCACTATGTTGTTGCAGTTGGGCGAATTCGGCTGCTTGCTTAGCCTGTTGGGCGGCCTGCCCTAGCTGTAACCAGCCGCCTAAGCTGGCACTAATGCCTAAATTGAAGTTAAGCTGTTGTTGTTGCAAATGGCGCTTCAGCCCAAGCCAATGACTGCGCTGTTGTTCAATGGAATCTTGCGCGGTTAAGGGGAGCAACAAATACCAACCATGATGATACTCAAGCGGAGGGTAGGGGCTGTGCACATGATTTAGCCACTGCTTTAGTTGAAAAAGCCAGACGCTAAGATTGATGTCTTCATCTTGCTGCGGCTGGAGCAGGGCTACGCCCATCGCTTGATTTAAATTTATACCTAATTCTTGCCCTCGTTGTTGTGATAGCGATGACAGGGGTTTAGGGCTGCCTAGCACATCACTTACAAAGTGTTGTAGTGAATGGCTAGATAGATTGTCTTGGATTAAGGCGTTACAAATTAACTCGGTGACCTTTACCATGGGCAGCGAGTAAGGTTGCTCTAAAATAGCAAAGTGTTTGCTGCGCGCGTAATCCAGCACTCCGGCGGGTATGTGGTCAATAAACTCCGAGTCGGTGAGGATCACGATACCGGCAGCGGATTTTTCCAAGGCTTCATCAATCAGCTGGCAGTATTCTTGTTCGCTGCGTTGTAAGTTAATGCCGGTGACAAACACTAGTTCGCCACCAACTAACCAAGGGGCTAGTTCGCGATTCTCCGCCAGATAAGGCCAGCGAATCGCTTGCTGTGAATGTTCGCCGGTGAGCAGCTTGATGCTGCCTAAACCGGCAATTAAAGGAATGTCACGAGCGCGTAAAGCCAAGTTAGCTCCTAGCTAGCTGAGGGTTTGGCCACCGGTTGAGCTGAACGGATGTATAGCAATAGCGCATAAACACTGGCTGATACAACAATACCCACTAACGGTGCAATCCAAGGTGAGAAATAAGCAGCAGCAGAACCCACGGCATAAGCGCTCAAACCACAGGCATCGAAGGCTGGCAGTTTGATATTATCTAAACTGGGTGGGTTGCTGCGATGTTTAAACCAAAAGTCAGCCATGATGATGGCGCCAATTGGCGGAATAAAGGTGCCGAGTAAAATCAGGAAGGGGATCAGCATGTTATACATACCAAACACGGCTAATACCGTACCAATGGCCGCCCCCACAACGGTAATGGTGCGTCGTTTGTCGGTGCGTAATAGGTTACAGCCGGCGGCGGCAAAGTTGTAAATGGTATTGTCTTGCGTGGTCCAAATATTGGCAAATAACATCAGTACCGCAATCAGTATGAAGCCCTGAGCAACCAGTACATCAACGATGTCGGCTTGTTGATAAATCATCGCGCCGAAGGCTCCCACAAACACCATTAAACCGTTGCCAATAAAGAAGGCCAATAAGGTGGTCACTACCGCAATTCGTCCGCTTTTGGCAAAGCGGCTCCAGTTGGTGGCTTGAGTACCACCACTTACGAAGGTGCCAAATACCATGGTGATGGCGGCGGCTAAGGGCATGCTGTCAGTTGGCGCGATGTCGCTTAGTTGCGCTAGGCCGCCGATGTCGATGCTGCCTTGGTAAATCGAAATACCAATAAACGCCAACATGGCGGGCACCGATATTTTAGATAGCAGCGCTAAGGCCTGATAACCGATGAATGCGGTCACGCAAAAGCCGAAGCCGAATACAATCATTAATGGTGTGGTATAGCTTTCTGGCCACTCTAATAACTTAACCAAAATAATGGCGATGGTCGCCGTGCCCCAGGCATACCAACCAATTTGGGTGAAACCCAATACAAAATCGGCCAACTTACTGCCTTGTTCACCGAAACAATAACGTCCCAACAAGACCGAATTTAAACCAGTTTTATAGGCTACGTAGGCAAGGCCGGCGGCGTAGCTGCCGAGTAATAGGTTACCAATTAAGATGATCCAGAGTAGCTCGCCAAAGCTAAAGGATGTCCCCAGTGTGCCACCGGCCCACATGGTAGAGGTGAAAAAGGTAAAACCTAACAGAACAAAAGCGGTAGACCAAAATCCTTTGCGGGCGCTTTGTGGCACCGCCGAAAGGGGATAATCATTGGTTTGGCTCATAGTGTTAACTCCATTTAGTTACGGCGACAAGCGAAACTGCGAGTTGTCACACCGTGTGATGTTGAAATCCTAGCTCTAACCCTCCAAATCCTATGCCAATGTTGCGTCTTCTTTCGACTCAGTAAACTTGTGCAGCGGGTGATTTTTGCTCAGCTAAAAATGTACCATTTGCACAGTTAAAATGAAATAAACGCGTTCGTTGCTCTGCTTAGTCAAAACTGGGAAAAACGCTGCACTAGATTGGCGCGCCCTTGCTAAGCAATGGGGCGTAATTAGCTTGCTTAAAGGCTAGTAAACTGGGCTATGAGTTAAGCTCTTGAATGGTTGATTTAGCTGCCAGAACGCGTTATTCGCACTAAACCGGAAGGGCTAATAGCCAAGCGAACGCTTAAGCTGAGAGTACAGGCCAGCGATAAACATAGCATCACCAGAATAGCGACTAAGATCAGAATTTGATACTTCACCGCAACTAGGGGATCGCTGCCGCCAAGAATTTGCCCGGTCATCATGCCGGGCAGGGTTACCAGCCCCACGGTACTCATCGAAGCCAGTAATGGCGCCAGTGCTTGTTGCATGGCCGATTGCACAAAGCTTTCGGTGGCTTGTTGGCGGTTCGCTCCCAGCGCTAAGTAGCCTTGATATTCGATTTGTTGTTCACTGAGAGCGCTAAATAAGCGTTGCAGGGCGACGATATTTCCACTGAGGCTATTGCCCAGCAACATGCCCGCCAGCGGAATTAGGTACTGGGTATGGTACCAAGGCTGCAGCTGTAGCACACCCAATAGCAAGATTAGCAATACCGGGCTTAAGCCTAGTACTAAACCTGCTAATACTGGCAGTAGTAGTAATTTTTGCGGTAGCTTCGCCTTGCTTACAATGGCGCTAGCGCCTACTAATAACATTAGTGTTAGCCAGCCTAGGTTGAGCCAAACATTGTTAAGCTGAAACAAATACTGCAAGTAAAGCCCAATTAAAACCAGCTGTACCAGCATACGTAGTAAGCTGCTAATTAAGTCTTTAGCAAGCGCTAACTTAAAGTAATGGTTTAAGCCTAGAGGAACCACTAGTATCAGAGAAAAGCTAGCCAAGGCCAGCCAGCTAATGTCGGCGCTCATTTTTGGATTTCCTCGGCAACAACAGGGTTTACGGCGGCTAGCCACTACTATACTAGACTGAGCGCTTCGCCGAGTATAGCCCTTAGCTCACCTGTTTTTGCGCCGAATCTTGATATACCCGCACACAGTTTTTACCGTCGGCTTTGGCTTGATAAACCGCTTTGTCGGCGGCTTTGATCAGCATCTCATGATGCTCCATGCTCTTATCTAGTGAGGCGATACCAATGCTCACACTGACCGAGTATTTGCTGTTGTTGAGCGGCATTTGGCTGATCCGTTCGCGTAATGAGTGGCCTAATTGATGGGCGTCTTGCAAGTTGGTATTAGGGCAGATTAACAGAAACTCGTCTCCTCCTAAGCGGGCCACCACATCGTCGTTTCGTACCGATTCTCGTAGGGCTCTCGCTAGTAACATTAATACTGCGTCACCTGCATCATGGCCATTGTTGTCATTGATTTGCTTGAAGTGGTCGGCATCTATCATCATGCAAGATAAAGGTTGCTGCAGTTGCGCGGCTTGTGTCCATAACTCCTTTAGCTGCAGCATGGCGTGACGTCGATTGGGTAAGCTGGTGAGTACGTCGGTATGGGCTAAGGATTGTAAATGCCGGTTGGTTTTCTGCAAGGCTAGGGTGCGCTCTTGAACCTTCTTTTCCAGATTCTGGTTGAGCTCAACCAGTTCGTGGTTGCGAATGCTCACCTGATGAAATAACCCGCGTAAGGCGCCAATTAGGGGTTCGGTGGCTAAGTCATTCGGTTGCTCACTGTCCTCATAAGCTTGGGCTGCTGAGTGGCCTTGTTGAATGGCTTGTAACTGCTTAGCTAGCACTTGGTCGATGCCCAAAATGTGGTAGGCCAACCACTGGATTAAGTAATCAAGTAGGTTTTTAACCTGCTGATATTTTGCTGATTGGTCGAGTTGATTTAACTTGGAAATTTCATTCAAAAACTCATGATGGGCTTGCACATGCGGCTTAAGATGGCGAACATCGACTCGATGTTGCGCCATTAACTGCTCTTCGGTTTGAAAGTGTTCTTTTACGTAGGTATGCAACTCGATGTTGAGCGATTTTAGTTCGCTGCTTGAGGTTTGGTTTTCAGTGAGTAGTTGACCGATTTTATTAATCAAGTTGATTAGCTGGCGATGCTGCTGGTCGACCTGAGTGATGCCTGTCTCAAAATCTGCAGTCCAACGAAATGATTCCATAGTGTGTTATATCCAGCTTACCATAAGACAAAATTTTCCCTATTTAGCGATGTCTATCGCAGTTACCGCTCAGCCTAGCTAGAAACCAATTGGGCTGTATCAATCTACATCAAATAAAGCTCATTTTAGAAGCTAAATTGTATAAAATTTACTCTATCACAGTGAAGATAAAGATTATCCATAATGATGATTTATAAATGGGTAAAGAATGGCTGTTTCAGAGCGGGCTTTGGCGTATTCTCTATCGTAGGTATCTAACGATAAGAACTATTTCTAGCTTCAAAGAGGTGAACGTGGAACAAAATTTAAGCCTTGAACAACTGCGAGTGATAGGAGCCCTATTAGAAAAGGAAACTACCACTCCAGATCAGTACCCCTTGTCGCTCAATGCGCTGACTTTAGCCTGTAATCAAAAAAGCAATCGAGAGCCAGTCATGGCCTTAAGCGAAGCCGAGGTACAAGATGTTTTGCAGCAATTGCAAAATCTGCGTTTGGTTACCGAAGCGCCAATGTCGGGGCGAGTAGTGCGTTACCAGCATCGTTTTTGTAATACCCCTTTTGGTGGTTTACAACTGAGTGAGCAGCAGCGAGCGATTATTTGTTTATTGTTTTTACGTGGCCCGCAAACGCCAGGAGAGTTGCGTACCCGTAGCCAGCGTTTAGCTAACTTCGCCAGTGTTCAGCAAGTGGAGCAAAGTTTGAACGAGTTGGCCGAACATGCAACTGGAGCCTTAGTGGTAAAACTCGAGCGTGAACCTGGCAAGCGTGAGTCGCGTTATGCGCATTTGTTCTCTGCAGAGCAGCCACTAGCAGTAGCGAGCGAGTCGCCGGTAAGCCCTGTAACAGAGACTGATTTACAGGCGCAAATTGACCAGCTAAGGGCTGAATTGGTGGCGCTGACTCAGCGGGTACAAGATTTGGAATCTGAGGCTCATTAAGTAAATAGAATCTTAAACGGGCTAGCTAAGGCTAGCCCTAAATGATCACTTAATGGAAGGGGAATATGTAGTTCAGCCAGCCTTGCATTCTAAGCAATACTTTACGCATCACCGAAAGGTGATGGAAGTGCTCAGTATAAATGGCAACTTGACCGCTGACTCCCATGGGAAAGTCAAATTCGTCAAAGCGAGGTTCGGGGTCTATTAGTACTAGGCTGCGACTGTGTTTAAAAAATACCTCTGCGCCCAGTAGTCGTCCGTTGGCTTGAAACTCGCCTTCGGCAATGGCTGGCAGCACTTGGCGCACTTTACCCTTAAATACCATGCCCGGTTTAGCGTCCACAATAAACTCAGCAGGGTCGCCTTCTTTTAAGCGGTGAATCGAGTTTTCCCAGAAGGCGCCTACAAACAGTGACTGCTCTTTGGGAATGAAGGTCATCACCGGGCGCAATGGCATGGGTACCGCCACCATACCAACTCGTAAGCCTAATTGCGTGACATAGCCGTCGGTGGGCGCGCGAACTACGGTTTGCTCTAGATCGAATAAGGCTTTGTCTAATAGACTTTGTAAGCGCGCTACGTTGGTATTTACGCCGTCAATTTGTGAGTCATAAGCCATTCTTGCTGCGCTTTCATTCGACAAGGCCACCTGTAATCTGGCTTCGGCGCTAAGATAAGCCTGTTGTCGATTCTCTACTTCTAACTCACTAAAGGGGCTATTGGCTCCGCCTTTTTTACGCCCTTCGGCATAGCGCTGATAAGCTTTTTGGGTGCGATCGCGTTCTGCTTTGGCGGCGTTAGTAGCGGCTTGTGCGCTGCTAAATTGAGCCAATAGCTGTGGTACTTGTTGTTGCGCTGCTGCCACTTCGGCACGGCGTTGGTCAACCACCGCTTGAAAGGGCTCTGGATCTAACTTAAATAACACATCGCCTTGTTTTAACAGCTGATTAGGCTGAACCGGCACCTCAATCACTTTGCCTCTTACCAGTGGCATAATTGGTACCGAAGTATAAATTTGCCGACCATTGGCGGTGTAGGGGTGGTTATAGTTCATCAGAATAATCAACGCCCCGACCATTACCACCCCACCTAATACGGCGGTAGGCACGGTCCACTTGGTGAGCGGAATATTAAAGATTTTAAAGATGGCGATACACACACTGGCGTAGGTGAGAATGAGCAATAAATCCATTATTTACCCTCCCCTTGTTCGAGCTGTTGAACGTGCTTGCTGATGATGGCCACCTGACGTTTTAGCTTGGTGATCTCTTCACTTAACTCTTGCTCTCGTGAAGCCAGTTGTTGCTCGTCTTGTTCTAACTGTTGTTCTTTTTTCTGCAGTTGTTGAAAGCCCCAGCCTCGCTCTTCGCGATAAAGCGTGGCCCAAATCCAGAGGAAGGGCCAAAGTACATGTAAGGTAAATAAGCTGACCCAACCAGCAACATGGATGGCATCTTGGTGAGGGTGGTTGCGGTGCTTGGATATTTCATAGGGAATATCGTGAATGGCGATGATCCCGTAAAATAGAGTGAGTCCAACAAAAAGCAGTAAACCTAGCGCGAAGAAATCCAAAAACATACTCCCTCCTTGGGGTATTTTTGCGATCAGTAAGATAGTTTATCTCATTGATAATAGCTGATTGTAAGGCTAATTCATTAATAAATGTGTTAAATGATAAAGTGAATATTATGGCCAGCTAGGCTTATTCGGTTCGACTTAAGCGAGGCACACTATCGCTTAAGCCGAGTCGCCTATTAGGCCTTAGAAGTTGTAGCCAAAACCAAAGGCGGCAATGCTGCCTTTGCTGTCGTAAAAGCCAATATTGGAGTCACTTTGGCTGTAACCTGCGAGAAGGTTGAAAAAAGCGTTTTTCCAGGCAAAAGGTTGGTTGTAGACATACAGGGCGAATAAGGAATAGCTATCATCTTGCTGAGTTTGATTGGCGAATACCGGGTTGCTAGCAGAATATTTGGTATAGCTATATTCGGCATTGAGGTTGAGCAAGTGTTGTCCCGAACGGTATAAAGCATTCAGTCGCAGCGCGTATTGGTTGAAGTCGTTAGCACTGCCCTGAGCCTTGGCGGTGGTATACGCTAGCGCAGGAGTAAAGGTCCACTTTTTCGAGAGAGGAACGAAGCCTTCGGCGATAATACGATGTAAGTCTGCTTCTCGGCGCAGCGCTTGGGCTTGAGTCGAGTTCGCGCCAAATAGCGCGTGGCCGCTGGTTTCTTTGTCTATAGTGCGTTTAGCATAGACATACTCTAAGGTCACTGGACTATCGCCTATCGCTTCATAGCGCAGTCTGCCCCCTTGATAGTTTTCTTCGGTTTCCTGTCTAGCTACATTGGTCAGATAAGGATCGCTCCAGGTTTCATTCAACAGTGGAAGTTCGGGAAAATAAGCCAGAGTCAGCTTGCTGCGCTGGCTTAGCATGCGGCGATAACCTAGTTCGTATTGAAACTGAGCACGGCCTAAGTTTTCGCGACTGTTCCCTAAAAAGAACTGGTTACGTAAATCTTGGCTGGTGTAATTAATGGTGAGCAATGGGAAGAGCAGCGCAGAGCTAATGGTTTCACCGCTGTTATTCAAGTCGCTAGTGACCTGGTTGTCGTCATCGGTAGAAAACTGATTCTGGCTATTGCTGTAGCCTAGGTTAAGGTTAATTGCCCCCGACCAGCCAGCAGGCTCAGATATCGGGCGAGCATGAGCTGTTATGCTAAGCAGCAGACTTAAACCGAGTGCGGGACTGAAGTATTTTGGCATCTTAACATCCTTATTCGATACGAGATTATCTAGCTATAAAAAGAATTCAATTAATAGCCATAGTAACGAAGTTTTTAGAAACTTGGATTACCATTGCTGAAAAAAAGCAAACTTTAGCCACCGAGTTTTGCTGAGATGTAAAGCGTTATAGACATTAGATTAGTGCGTGTTGCCTCACCGAGCTTAAATGCTCCGTGAGGCTGAGTGGATGTGGTGCTTAATCGAGTTCGGAGAATAGGCTGCGATCAAAGGATTTCTCGCAGTAATGGCATTTTAATTTAATCTCTTGCTGCTGGTGGCGCACATAGAAGTTACTGTCTATGGGTTCGTTATGGCTAATGCAATTACTGTTAGGGCAGGCAAAGACCCCTTTGATTTGTTCCGGAGTAGATACATGGAATTTACGTACTACTTCGAAATCTTCAATTACATTGATGGTGGCGTTAGGTGCGAACAAGGCCAGCTGATTGGCTTGGTTCTCGTCAAATACGGTATTTTCTACCTTGATAAGATCTTTTTGTTGGCGCTCGCCACTGGGTAAGTTAAGCCCTACGGTGATTCGCTCTTGTGCCGCAGACAGTTGGAAAAACTTTAAGATTTTAATGCCTTGGCCAGCCGGAACGTGGTCGATTACCGTACCATGAGCAATTGCTTCTACCTGTAGTTTTTTCTTCATGATTAGGCTCCAAATTCGTTGGTCATTACCAGCGCCAACAAGGCTTGGCGAGCATATACACCGTTTTCCGCTTGCTCAAAGTAGTAGGCGTAAGGGGTGCTATCAACATCGGTGGTGATTTCATCTACCCGTGGCAGCGGATGAAGAATTTTTAAATTGTCTTTTACCTCGGTCAGCATACTGGCGCGCAGAATGAAGCTCGATTTCATGTGCTGATATTCGGTCTCATCGAAGCGCTCTTTTTGTACACGCGTCATGTACAAAATATCTAATTCGCCGACCACCTCTTCAATGCTGTCGTGCAAGCTGTAGCGAATATTGCGTTCATTCAGCTCTTCGATGATGTAGTCAGGCATGGCTAGGGCACTGGGGGCGATGAAGTAGAACTCACAGCCAAATAAAGATAAGGCTTGGGTGAGAGAGTGAACCGTGCGGCCATATTTTAAATCACCGACAAAGGCGACTTTTAGGCCTTCTAAAGAACCTTGGGTTTCGTAGATAGTAAATAAATCTAACAAGGTTTGGGTAGGGTGTTGGTTAGAACCATCGCCGCCGTTAATCACCGGCACCGAGGAAAACTCACTGGCTAGTCTGGCTGCGCCCTCTTGCGGATGACGCATAAAAAACGCGTCGCTGTAAGACGAAATAACCTTCACCGAATCGACCAAGGTTTCGCCTTTTTTCCCTAAAGAGGTGTTTGCTCCATCGGCAAAGCCGATCACGCTGCCGCCTAAGCGTTGTACTGCGGTTTCAAAAGACAAACGGGTGCGGGTAGAGGCCTCAAAAAAACAGCTGGCAACCACTTTATTTTTAAGTAATTCAGGGCGGGGTTGTTGTTTAATACTTTGGGCAGTATCGACAATTAACTCTAGATCCTGACGAGATAAATCAGGGATGGAGATAATGTGCTTTTGGTAAAGCGGGTTGTTCATGCTCGCTGATCCTAATCCGATGTGAAATCGGAGTGGAATTATAGCAGCGAGCAGGCCTAGTGAATATGATCTTAATAAGGAATACTAAGATTATTTATCAGCGGTTTAAGCGTACTGACTATTTTTGCGTTCGCGGTAATCTTGGCAGTCGATACAATAGCGAGATTCTGGGCGAGCATTGAGGCGCGCAACGCTAATATCTTCACCGCAGCCTTCACAAAAACCATAGTCTTTATCTTCAATGCGGCGCAGTGCGTCTTTTATGCTTTTCACATGGGCAAGATCATGTTGACGACGATTAAGCTGCAGTTGCTGAGACTCTTCTTGGTTGGCCCGGTCTACGTCATCGCCTAAGTCGCTCTTATCTTTAATTAGATGGTCGTCTTGTTCTAGGCGTTGTTGGATTTCACTGAGTTGTTGGCTCAATAGTTGACGTATGGTCTCGATTTGTTGATCGCTAATCATTGTTTTTTAGGTCTTCCTTCCTGTTGTGTTAAGCGCTCTAAGTCCAGCTATGGCGCAGTTTATTGCCGTAAATTTAGGCTAATCGTCGATTTTAACGAGGAGTAAAGCCTTTTCAAAGCGCTTTTTTGGATAAATGTTAGCCAGCTAGCACTTGGGTTTCGGTTAATTACCCGTTACTATCTCGCGGCGCTTTTAACTGGCCAAAAGTCGTGTTTTTGTCGGCTGAACAGCGCCTCTTAAACTAAACTGAATATTTAACTATCACCGTGGTGGTTTTACTGTCACCCGATATTGAGGATTGCATGAGTGAATAGAATAAACATGGCGCTGGTGAGCTTATTAGCGTTAAGCACTAGCGGAGTAATAGCTCAAGAAGAGAAAGTACTTAATGTTTACAATTGGACTGAGTACATCGCAGAAGACACTATTTCTGAGTTTGAAAAAGAAACCGGAATTAAGGTGATTTACGACGTATTTGACTCCAATGAAGTATTAGAGGCCAAGTTACTTTCGGGTAGCACGGGTTTTGATATTGTTTCACCCTCTCACGACTTTTATGCGCGACAAATTACCGCTGGGGTTTATCAAAAGCTAGACCGCAGTAAGTTGAGTAACTGGGATAATCTTGATCCTAAATTGCTGGCTACCTTGGAAAACTTCGACCCAGGCAACCAATACGGTATTCCCTACATGTGGGGAACCACCGGTATTGGCTACAACGTGAACAAGGTAAAAGAAATACTGGGTGAAGACGCAGAGATAAACTCTTGGTCTTTAGTGTTTGATCCAGCGATCGTTAGCCAACTAAGCGAATGTGGGGTGGCCTTTTTGGATGCGCCTAGCGAAGTGGTGGCGGCGATGCTGAACTACATGGGCAAAGATCCTAACAGCAGTAAGCCTGCTGACTATCAGGGTGAAATTGAACAGTTAATGGAACAATTGCGTCCCCATGTTCGCTACTTTCACAGTTCGCAGTACATTAATGATTTAGCCAGCGGTGATATTTGTGTGGCGATTGGTTGGTCTGGTGATGTATTGATGGCGGGTGACCGAGCGGCTGAAGCCGATAATGGTGTTGAACTGGAATACATTATTCCGAAAGAGGGCGCTGCGGTTTGGTTTGATATGTTTGCTATTCCTAAAGATGCCAAACATCCTGAGAATGCGCATGCCTTTATCAATTACATTCTTCGTCCTGAAGTGATTGCTAAAGTGACTGACTATGTGTGGTACGCCAACCCTAACCTTAAAGCGACTGCGCTAATTGACCCAGAAATTGCTGCCCATGAAGGGATTTACCCTAGTGAGGAAGCGGCGGAACATCTTTATGGTTTTGTTAGTATTCCACCTCGAGTAGAACGAGTGCGTACACGTTTGTGGACTAAGTTTAAAACCGGTATATAAGTTAACTTCAGCTAAGAAAAGTGCCGATGTTTCATCGGCATTTTTGTTTTCAGCCCTTGGGCTACCTTAGGTAACGATGACGTTGTTGATAATGTGCCCAGAGGCTGGCGATAATAAATGAACAACTTAAACCGAAGTAGTTAAGTAGTAGGTCGGTTAAGTCAAAGTCTCGAGTTGGTAGCGCGATCTGTGCTAACTCGTCTAGGGTAAATATCAAATAAAGTAAACAGTACAGTTTGGGTAGGCCAAGCCAACGCTTGATTCTGAAACTCGGCCAATAAGCCCATTGCAGCAAAGTTGCCACCACAAATGCGCTGCTCCAATGGATGACCCCGTCGCCACCGGCTATATGTTCGATGTTTTGCAGCTCAACATTAAAAATGCCAGCGGACTTCATTATGCTGCTAATTAAGGGCAGCAGGCATAGAACAATAACAATGGCTCTTAGATGTTTGTCTTTCACGATGATTCGATTCACTTGATAATTTTATTAAATGCTAAGGATTATATATACCTTAAGTTGCCAAGGCTGATGCCTTTTGCTTCAAAGGCGACGCTGCTAACCAGTATCGGATACAAACATGACTCAATATAGTATCAGAAGCTTGTTGATTCATTGGTGATTACTTTTGAAGCCATAACCGCTCTAGCCGAGTGTTGAGGTGCCTTATTCATCTTGCTGATGCTGTTACATATCAGTAGGCTTGAGAACAGCAACAACCAAACGATGCCGTTACCGAGCATGGCCCCACTCGATGCGGCTGAAAACAGCAGCACGCCGACCATTATCGCTACTATCATGGCTAAGAAATTGGCATGTTGAGAACTCGGCGTGGCGGTTAATAGTGCGCCGACGGCAGCACGAATTAATAGCCCTAAAAATAATATTGAGGTGGGGTAACCCACGCCTAAGATGATATCTACATAGGAGCTATGAGTGGATTTCGCTTCCCAGCCAAATTCACTGGAAAACTGCAACATAATTTCGGGGCGATGAAAGATGCCTAAGCCGTAACCCAATATCGGCTTGTCAAAACTGAGTTGCACCAGTACATCCCATAGACCGGTGCGCCCGGTAAGCGAAGGGTCTTTGCCAAAGAAGGCTAAAATGTCTTCTAAGTAAGTGGTTAATAAGGTATAGCCAGCGGTGAGTATGCTGGCATAGCCGATTAGTAGCCATAGTTTGGCGCGACTAGACGATAGCTGAGTCACTAGCATCATGACCTGAAAGGAGCCGATACAGCCCAATAAAATGAAGATGGCGGTGGTGGAATGAGCGAGCAATACGAAGAGGCAACTTAGGGCAAATAACAGGCTGTAAACATTGAATTTGCTGCGCTGATAATAAAAAGCTTCAAAATAAAGTAAGCAACTGGTTAAGGCAAAAAAACTGCCAGCCATATTTTTATGGACGAATAAACCGCGCCATGCGCCAGCATGGTTGGCACTCATAATGCCATATTGAGGAAAGGCTAAAACATAAAGAAAATTGATGATGATGCAAGCCATGGCAAAGTTTAGCCAAACTCTATATAAGGCATAACTGCCATAAAAGCGGTAAAACACATACAGTGGTAGGGTAATGGCGAGCATCGATATTAAAAAGCGTAAAGCCAGCAAACTATGCTCGGAATTAGCAATAGATAGCAGTATGCCTAGCATTAGCAAATATACAGCCGTGCTAATTTTAAACCATTTAATGCTGGCCCAACCATTCACAAAAATAAACAAAGCCAGTAACAATAAGGCCAGCATCTGCATCAGTTTTTGCGGTGTAAAACTAATTCTCGATAACAGGTATTCTGCACTGGGGTAGCCAAAACCCATGCTTGAGGTGCGTAACAATACTAAGTAGGCCAACGAATACAGTATCAATTGACTAAATTTTTGGCGATTGATTTCCATTGCTTAGTCTGCCTTATTGTAAATGAATATCTCGGTATTCCACCACGATGTCGTTTTGTTGATACCAAGATGTGGGTTTGTAGATCCCAAGCTTTAGGTAAGGTGGTTTAACGTCGTTGTAAGTATTTGGCCCTTGCACATCAGCAACCAATTGCTGGTCTATGGTGATGCGCAGGTAGCCATCGTCTTCGAGGCTCATCAAACCGTTTATTTCAACTTCGTGCCACTGATTTGGAATTAAGTTAAGACCTTGAAATACGGTGCGGTGTTGCATGCTATTTTGTTGATTAGCACAAGTGGTTTGGCTGGTATCACTAAGCGCGCTGAGGTCCCAGCGATTGAACATGCGTAGACTACCATTTATCGATTCTAAGGCGGCTATAGGGCAGCGCCACTGTTCACCTTCGTCTGGAAAAGAATGAATTTGCAAATATGAATGCCAGTAAGGATCGTTGGGCTCGACATTGGTAAGCTTGATTTGAAACGAAAAACTAAATGCTTGTTGTTTTTGTAAGCCGTGATGAATGGCAAATTCACAACGCCGTTGGGCTTTGTCCTGATAACGCATGGTGGCTCGAATGACGGGGATAGGCTGGTCTATTAGCGCTAGTTGCTGTTGTTGGCACTCTAAATATAGACTGGCGTTGGCTGGTAAGTTCATCACCGCGGCCAACTGTTCTGCGCTCAGTAGCTGCTCCTCGGCCGATAGTGGCCAGCAGCTAAAGATTAGCCATAGCGCAGTGCAATAGCGTTTTGTTAGTCGACCTATTGTTTGCTGCTTAATCATTCACTAATCCCTGTCTTAATCTTAGGCTGCACAGCCGCGACATAAAGGTGGTATTTCCCCAAACATAACGCTTAAACAGTCTTTTGGGCTCACGATATAAACGGTAGGTCCACTCCATCCCGAGTTGGCGCAGCCATAGCGGTGCTCGGCTAACTTCTCCGGCCATGAAGTCAACAATAGCGCCACCGTTGATCACCGACATCGTGGCGAATCGCTGGCTAATCGCTACGCTGAGATATTCTTGTTTAGGCATGCCCATGGCTAGCAGTACCAGCTGAGGTTGAGTTTGTGCCAATGCGTGTAAGTAGTGCTCCGTGGAAAGAAAGCCATTCAGCAGTAATACCGGCTTTAGCCCCAAGTTTTCAATGTGAGGACGAGCCTTGGCTAGGGCTTCATCAGAGGTGCCCAATAGCGCGATACTTTGTCCAGCGAAGACTTGTTTTAGCAGCAGTGGAATAAAATCGGTGCCGTTTAAATTGGCCCCTGCGGCTTGGTGCTGTGAACGACAAAGCAGCTTAACGCCGATGCCATCCCTCAGCAGTAGGTCGCTGTGCAGTAAGCTACGTAGAAAGTGCCGGTCCTTACAAGCCATATTGAAGGCATGCGCATTGGCAAAAGAGACCGACACCTTGCCATGTAGATTTAACCGCTGAGTGATTTCGTTTAAGGCATCATTGGGCTGCTCAAATAATGTAAGTGCCTTGAGCAATTGGCGAAATACCGGTTGAGCATCGCGCCGCTGGCACTCGCGGGCCTGTGTAATAGCCTTCAACGCTTGCAGGCTTCTATGCTGCCAAGTATTTTGCGCGATATAACTCAAGCGTTGTTGGCGTTTATCCGCAGAGTTCTCGGCTAAAGCTTGAGCCGTTTTGCGAATGAAGTCTTGTTCGTTATCGGCTTGATAAATCAAGGCTAGGGCCTCGCTAGAGAAGTCGCATTCGCTGCTGACCACTGGCAAGCCTTGCGTTAGGTATTCATAGATTTTCAGTGGATTTCGATAGCGGTTGAAAGGTGAATCGGCATAAGGACACAAGCCCACCGAAAATCCGGCGATATGCCCAGCCAGCTCTTGATACGGCACTTTGCCTACCAAGTTTAAATTAGCGTAGCGCTGTTGCAGGCCGAGGATGGCTGCGTTGCTGACCGGCCCGATAATCTTTATTTGTTGCTGCGGAAATGAGGCGCATAAGTGTTCAATTAAGCTCGCTGAAATGGATTGATCGATGGTGCCAACTAAGCCGAGTATCTCACCATCAGCGATGGCTGGTACCTCTGCACTAGGCTCTAGCAGCACCTCGTCTACCGCATTGGCTAAATATTGCACTTTGTCTGGATTCGGTAGCTTTTGGATTAAGCGTTCACTGGTAGCGAAGCTCACTAGACTGTTGTTTATACAGCGTTTCAGGGTATCCGCAAAAGCAGCACTACGACTGAAAGGGTAGTCGGCATCGGCTTGGTAGTCATCATAGTGCAGGTAAACATAGGGCAGCTTTAATGCACTCAAGTACAAATACTGATCCGGCTTATAAAACCAAGCAGTGGGCTGCTCAAGCTGGTAGCGCTTGATTAGTCTGGCGACTTGCCATTTAATCGGTAACGCAACCAGCAAGTAGCGTAACAACTTATGCTTATAGGCTAGGCGCATTGGCAGCAGGGTGATTAATTGATGACAATGAATATTGTCGGCGGGCGCCGATTCGACCGCGGCTGGTTTTTGTTTGCTCAGCACAAACCGCGGTTTGCTAAAGTAAAGCAAGGCTTGTTGCTGCTTGGCTAGGTTTTTTGCCATTGCGCGAATAAAAGGCTCGCGATGAAAACCGCGTAGCCGGTCACTAATTGAAAAATAAATAAGAGCCATACCGAGCTTCCTTTAGTTGCGTTAGCGTTTACTGGCTATGCCACCGTCAAACAGCAGTGCTTTGTAGCAACCAAACATCCAACTTAAGCCGCATAAATACATGCTGGGACAAAGAATAAATAGCATTAGCGGACTCGCCTTATATCGAATATTTCGCAGATTAATGCGGGTGATTTTGGCTAACATCATTAGCGGCAATAACACAAAAAGTACGGCTTTAAATAACCAGCTACGTCCTTGGCCAAAACGCAAGAAATACAGGTTGTTGCCGGTAATAAAGATTTTTTTAAAGACTTTTTTCAGTGGCGAGTCTTGGATCTGATAACCGATAACGTCGGGGAAGAAGAATAGGTGTTCCCCTTGCGCAGCCAGCCGTTCGGTTAATTCAGTATCTTGCATTCGCGGAATATCACTAAAACCTCCGGCATCTAAAAATAAGCGGCGGTTAATCACCAACAAAGCTGAGCTGAGATTACTACGCACCGTTGGGTTGCGGGTACTCTGTGACTCATGATTGAAGTAGTAATGCTCGATGTAAGAGCTAAGATTGGTTTTTTGGGTTTTACTGAGCTCTAAGGCACCCCCAAAGACACGCTTACCGGCTTGGCTATGCAGTTGAATGTTTTCCAAGGCATTGGCTTCTAGTACCACATCGGAGTCAATGAAGACGAGGGTTTCACCATGGGCGGCCTTAGCCCCAATATTACGTCCGCCTCCGGGGTTAAAGCGTTGCTGTTGCTTCATCAGTCTTACCGCCGGGTAGCGAGCACATATGTCATCGACCTTCTGATTGGGTGAGCAATCAACCACTATAATTTCGGCTGACAACTGAGTTTGCGGTTGGCTTTGCGCAGCCAAAGCTTGCAGGGTGGCGTCTAAATTATCTTCGGAGCAATAGGATGGAATGATAATGGATAGCATCATAGTTTCTCCCCATCGAGATTGTGGCGGTAGTGCTTACTGCCTAGAGCAGAAGCTTGCAGTTGTTGTTGCTTGATTGTTTGTTGATAAAGCTGTTCTAAGGCTTGGCATTGTTTGGTCAAATTATGTCGTTGTTGTACTTGGCGAATGGCTGCTTGGCTAAATTGGCGCCAGATAGTGCGGTCTTTTAGTAGTGTGCTTATGGCATCGGCGAGGGCTGTTATTTCACCCGTGGGCACGACAAAACCTGACTCATTGGGAAGTAGCGCTTCTGCCATTCCGCCACTGGCAAACACTACCGCAGGGGTGCCGACGGCTTGGGCCTCGGCAATCGATAAGGCCAACGCTTCTTCATGACCGTTGTCTAGCACCACACTGGTTTGGCAGTACACCAAAGATTCGCGAAGATGCTGTCGAACCTGCTCGGGCGTGCACTTGCCGGTTAGGCGTAGTTTTACGCCTTGCTGCTTGGCTTGCGCCTGTAAGGCTGCTTTTTCTGGGCCATCGCCGATAAATACCAGCTCAACGTCGAAGCTCTGCTGCACCAATTTCATCGCGGCAATTAAAAAGCGATGACCTTTATAAGGCACTAGCCGACCAACGATGGTGACTTGCGGTTTGCGTTGAACGGTTTCATCGGGGGAAAAAAAGCGAGTATCGATACCAATGTAATGGCGAACGATCTTGTGTTTAGCAAAGCCCTGAGCGATCAGTTTATTTTTGATGAAATCGGATACCGCAATAAATAAACTGCCGTGCTCCATGAGTTGATGTTTGTTGTTCATATAATGCAGGTGCAAACGGCCTTGTTGCTGTTTGTTGACCTGATTAATCGTCACATCAAAGCCATGGAAAGTGGTGATTAATGGTACTTGGCAGCGCTTTGCCAGTGGTAAGGCTGTTAGTCCATTCGGCCCAAAGTGGGCGTGGATTAGACTTGGTGTTAACTTGCTAACATAACGGCCGATGCGTGGGGTGAGAATGCCCAGTTTTAACAATACATCATCTAGTTTACCCAGAGCTTGCTGCTGAATGATGTAGCGACGTTGCAGTGGCAGCGAAATGCCTTGGCTTACCGATGAGCTGCCAAGGTAAAAGGCGGAAAACTGCTGTAAGGCCTCTCCCTGTGCCCGAATAAAGGTTTCTGAATAGTTCAGCAGTTGGTTGCTGAAAACAATGATTCTAGGTTTATTCGACATGGCTACACCTATACATAGGAAATTTGTTTACGGCTAACAAACTGTCTGAGGTCGCTGAGCCAGTGCGGTTGCAATAAGGAGTAGCTCAGTAGATAGCAGCTGGCCCCTAAAATGATTGAACAGCTCAGCAAACCCAAGGGGCTTAAGGTTAAGTATTCAGGCAGCGCTAAGACCATTACCAGCATCAAGCTGGCCGCAACTAAGCCATGAATAGAGCTAAGCACCTGAGTTTTGCAGCTTAAACCTAGGGCTTTAGATACCCCTAAGTAGCTAAAAGGTGCCGCAATCAGTGAGCGAGCAATTATGCCCAATGCGCCTGCTTCGGCGGCATAATTGGGTGCCAGCCACCAAGCCACCAGGAGACAACTCAGCGAGGCGAAAACATCTGAGCTTAGGGTTAAGTTTGGTCTCGCTAAGGCGGTGAGTAGGGTTGGCGCATACAGGCGGGTAACACTGTAGGCAGCGGTGAGTGACAGTAGTTGGGTGACCCAGATAGCCTCGCTCCACTGTGCTCCAAATAATAGTGGGATCAATAGCGGTGCGGTGGCCGTGAGCCCAAAAAACAACGGCAAAATGAGGAAGCAAGTGATTCTAGACGCGTAGCAAAACAAGGTTTGCAAGGTTTCTGGTTGATGTTGGTTTCTGGAAAATACCGGTAGTGCAAAGCTGATGATACCACTGGATATGGCACTTCTGGGCATTTCTACTAACCGCCAAGCTAGGGCAAAGGTGCCAACAGCACTGGCACTGGCATTAAGGCCTATGACGATGGGGACGCCTCTTACCGTAATGTCCCAGCTCAAACGTCGTAATGCTAGAGGTCCGCCAATTTTTAGCAGACTCATGGTGGTCGCCAGATTGAAATAAACTTTAGGGCGATAGTTACTGGCAAACAGTAAGGTCAGTAAACCTAAGACTTCGGCGCTGACCGCTTGAATGATGACCGACCATGCTCCCGCCCCATGGGTCACCAGATACAAACCCGATGCAGCTCCGACCAAACGACCAAATAGTGTGCGATGGGCTAACTGTTTAAATGCTCCACTGCGGCGCAGTTGGGCCACGTAAATGGTACTCAGGCTGACTAGCGGCAGCTGGATCAGCGATACCAAAATCAGCTGTTTTAACAGTAACTCAAGTGACATATTTTGGAGAATAATTACACTGACTAAACATAAACTTAAGCTAAGCGAAAGGCTGCTACAGAAGGCCGAATTGAGCTGAGCTGCACCAAGCTTGGGTTGCTGCACTAGCGCATCCTCAAACAGGCTGCCGAAAATTAAGGCCAAGCCTTGGCCAACCGATAACGCCAATACCGCAATCCCCAGTTCGGAAGGGCCTAATATTTTGGCGTAAACAATGAAGGTCAGTAGAGAAATCAAGCTGATGCCAAACTTCTCGAAAACGATCCACATTAACTTGGCTAAACGCGCTGTATTCATATATTAAGCCCGTTTGACTAATGCCGGCTCAATTAGCCAGCAGTTGGCATAACGAGCCAGCTTTCTATAGCTGTTATCGCGCATTCGCACCGGAAGCCCCATGAGCAGGCCCAGTATCATGCCATGCAGCCTATCGGTATCGATGCTCTGGTAGTTAAGGTAATGATTTACCGCTTTTTGAATCATTGAATCACTGAATTTGATCCACAATTTGTCTAGATGTAGATTCAATTTAAACTTGTTTTCTATTCGTGCCAGCTTGAGCAGACTTTGGTAAATAAATTGATCTTTTTTGCTTAATAAGTCGATCCAATCAAAGCTATCTTGATTAACTGAACCTTGGGTGGTTTCAATGTCTTTTCTGCGAAATTGCAGGGTTTGCTTATTCTTGGCTTGTTGCCAAGGAAGGTCTCCTATCAGCATGGTGGCGAGATCGGGAGACAGTTTAACCTTGTCTTTTGACATGTATTGTTGCAATAAGTCGTAAGAGGGTAAGTCGCGAACAAACACCGTGATATTAGGGTGTTGTATATAAGGTTTGAGCGCTTCTGCTATTTTTTCAGTGCTGGAAAAATGCACCGACTGAGGCAATATAACAATCGGGTTATGTTTAAAGCGTTTTATCACTTTTTCTCTCAATTGTTGGTGAGCAGGGTATAGGTCACCGAAGTTACCCCCACCATGGAGTGCTAGTACGGTGTCGCTGCTTACCTCTAGTTGGTAAAGTCGCTTGATATTTCGTTGGGAAAAGCGACCTATAATGTTTGCGCCTACGGCATCAAATAACCGTTCTGCGCCTTGGTGAATGAGCATATCACCAATATTTAAGTAAATTGGGTAATCAACTAAAATCACTTTTTTGTTGGTCAGATGATCAGATAAAGCGTCTATCACCTGATCTTTTAAGTTTAGCCAGTGAGTCTTGTTTTCAGCGATTAACGGTGGGTTTAGCTGCATAAGAAATTCCTTTTAAGTCACGTTTTCTGGCACATGTTTATTTTGCTTAATCCGTATTTTTACTCGCTGCCAAACACTCATTCCTTGTGTGGGAGAGCAGCTGTCAAAATAGGCTTTGGCGGCAGGGTTGCTAACTACCGCGGGTTGACGCCAAGCGTGAATCGCTTTGGGGCTCATTGCTAGCGCACGCCCTAAACCTAATAAAGTGGCGAGTAGCATTTTTGAACGGAAACCTTTGATGACCAATAAACCAGTATGAAAAACGGCCGTGGGAAGAAAGGTTCTAAATTTAATGTGTAAATAGGTTTTATTGCGCACATCAAAAGCCCAGCGGCCGTCGGTCCAGGCGACACGATGCTCATTGGAAACCTTATGGCCGATCACCACTTGAGGGCTATATACGATTTTTCCGCCGTTGTTAATCAGTCGCTTAGCGAGGTCGACTTCTTCGTGCAAAAAGAACAGGGCATCGTCATAACCACCAATTTGCTCAAAGTCTTGACGTCGAAGCATGTGCCCAGCGCCAACAAAGCGGTCGGTGTAAAAGCTGCTTGAAGCGGCGCTGATATCTTGGTGATAGGACCAAGAAGAGGCGTCATCTTGCTCAGTTCCAAAGCACAAAATACGAAAGGCCAGTGCGCTGAGCTCAGGCTGATCATCCATTAGCTGGCAAGCCTTGGCGACTTGCTGCGGGTCAATAAATTCAGCATCGTTGTCCAGCGATACCAAATACTTGGCTTGACCTTGATAGGCTCCTAGGTTTCGACCGCCGGGAACGCCTAAATTTTCTGGGTTACAGACTAATATGATGCGAGAGTCTAGCTCACAGAATTCACGTAATTGCCGCAAGGATTGCTGCTTGGAGCCTTGATCAATCACAATAACTTTCAGCTGCACGCCTATCTGAGCAAGCGCGCTACTTATTGCTGCCTTGGTCTCTTCAAGTCGGTCCCAAGATAAAATAACGATATCTACGCTGGGTTCCATGTTTTCATCCTTGATAATAAGTATTAATCGGAGCCGTTTAGCTCATGTAGCCTTCGTAATATTGATAGTCGGTGGCGGCCTCATTGACTTGGTTAAGAATGATGCCGTCGAGGGCGATGTGCTGTTCGGCAAATTTGTTGAGCGTGTGCTGGACTTGGTTAAGTTGAGTGTCCCCAGCCTTCACCACGATAACGCTGGAGCCAACGTATTTTCCTATTAGCAGCGAGTCGGCAAAGGCAATGGCTGGCGGCGTGTCGATGATGATGCGATCGTAGTGTTGCTCAAAGTATTTCAGTAACTCGGGAAATCGACTGGAGGTTAAATATTCCTGAGGATTGGCGGTATATAAGCCAGCAGGAAGAATATTAAGTTTGGAGCTTGGGTCATGAAAAACGCATTCGTCGATGGGAATGTTCATCGCGATTAGATTGGTTAAACCGGGTCTGTTTTTATTAATATTAAAACGATCGCCGATTGACGGTTGGCGTAAGTCGGCATCAATCAACAGTACCTTCTCAACTTTCGCCATTGACACCGCTAAATTAATTGCAATGCTGGTTTTACCCTCTGAGGGGAGGGATGAGGAAATCATGGTACTTTTGCGCTGTTGAGCGTTCATCATCAGAAGCAGGCTGGTTCTCACTCCTCGAATTGACTCGGCAAAGTAGCTTTGTTGTTTATCGTTAAACGCAGCGGCGTTAACTTCCTGTTTTTTCTTGGTTTCATAAATCGGTACACAACCTAGCGGACTAAGTCGTAATTTTTCTTCAACATCTTTGCGGCTGTCTAGGCTATTGCGTAAGGATTGAGTAAAGAATGCCAGTAAGACCGAGGTGAAAAATCCTAGCGAGGTGCCCAAGGCCACCAATTTCGCTTTAGCTGGTTTGGCTGGGCCGAGCGGAGTGACCGCTGGGTCGACAAACTTGGCGATGGTGGTTTTGAAGTCGCTGGCTGCGGAGTTTTCTTTTTGTTTGCTGACAAACAGGTCGTATAGATTTTTATTACTTTCAAGCTCTCTTTTAAGCGCGTCGTAATGCGCTCTTTTTACCGCGATGCCTTGGAAATCGTCTTTTTTACCCTCTAAGGCTAATAGTACTGAGGCCTCTTTTTCTCGGGCGCTCGTTAGTTCTTTCTCTGCGCCACGAGTTAGCTCTTCAATCAAGGTTTGGGAGCGTGCTTTGGCTGAGGCCAGTTGCGCTTGGGCTTGAATCATCTTGTCGTGTTTGGGGCCGTAGCGCTTAGAAAATTCGGAGACTTTTTTCTCCGCCTCTATCTCTGCTTGGCGGCTGTCGCGGAGCTGGGGATTATTGGCAAATAGCAGGTTTGAGCTTAGGCTGTTTAGACTCAAATTATTTTTGTCTTTTAGCATGACGTAAATGGACTCTGCTGCTATCCGTTTATTTCTAGCATCGGCGATTTGACGATTTAACTCCTGTAGCTCATCACTGATTAAATTGTCGATGCCTTTTACATCAACTAAGCCTTCCGATTCTAAGAATTGGGTTAGTTTTTGTTCCGAGTCGGCAATGGCAGCTCGCAGTATGCTGATCCGCTGGTTGATCCAGTCATCGGCAAGTTGGTTTACTTCCAGCCGAGAATCGAGGTTATTCTGAATGTAAGTTTCCACTATGGCATTGGCAATATCACGAGCCAATACCGGGTCGCTAGACTGAAATTGTACTGTCACCAACTGAGTATTACGAATCGGTTTAATTGAGATCTTAGATTGAAAGTTGGCTATAGCGAGTTGTTGTTGGCGTTGCTTAATTTCATCTAGACTTGGTGCTTTAGCTTGGAGGCGGCCTGGGAATATCCATGTTTGCAAGGTATTGAATTGCTGTTTCAATTGCCCTTTAAAGGTCAGCCAATATGGATATATGCCTTGTCCTTGGCTGGTTCCGTTAAATTCAGCAAGCTCAGCCAAGTTGAATTGCTCAACCAGTTTTTCTGCAATATTACGAGATCTAAGTAGCTCATATTGAGTCTGAAAATACTCTTTCTTATCAGTATCAACGTTGTAAATATCTTCTAAAGACAGCACATTTTTCTGATTAGACTCAAGTAACAGTACCGCACTGGCAACATAGCTGGAAGTCATGCTTTTAACCGCTACTACTGAGATGGCAAAACACAGCATGGTGCTGAACAGAATCCGGTACTTGCGATTGGCTAATACTGAAAAATAGTAACCAAAGTCTATTTTAGTTTGCTCATTTGGCAGCACTAAGCTTTCGTTTAAATTAATCACTTGCACATCCTCTGGTTAGTTCGGGGCTAGATAGCATGCTTAGAAAAAACTGGCTTTTACTATGATGATGTCGCCAGGAGATACCTTGTGGGTTAACGGCAGACGAGATAAATCTGAACCCCCGCCAGAGGGAGTAATGCGAATGCCCTTGGTTGATGCTCGTTCAGTAAAACCGCCTGCTAGCGCAATGGCTTTTTCCACGGTTAAACCTGGTTGAAAGTGGTAACCTCCGGGTTTCGCCACTTCCCCGTTAACATAAATCATTCGATATTCGACAACGTTTACCGATACTTTAGGGTCGATCAGGTAGTCATTTTTGAGCCCGTTACTAATCGCTTGTTGCAATTGACCGGCGGTTTTGCCAAGCACATCAAGTTTTCCCAAGTAGGGATATTCAATTTGCCCACTGGAGGAAACGAGGTATTCCATGGATAAGTCTGGTTCGTTATACACATCAATGCGGATGGTATCGCCAGCGCCGAGTTTATAATTGTTTGAGGCTTGGCTAGTTGCGCTAAAAAACATTGAAAATGCTAGGGCAACTGCAAGTAGGTTTGTCAGATGTTTCATATTAACCTCTATTGCTCTTAATAAGCGGCCTTGTTAACGAAGCCTTTGAAAATGGTTAAAAAGACAATTTTCAGGTCCATCCATAGGCTCCAGGCCTGAATGTACTCAAGGTCGTAGGCGATGCGGCGTTCCATTTTGTCTAAAGTATCGGTTTCCCCGCGGCAGCCGTTGATTTGTGCCCAGCCGGTGATACCAGGTTTTACTTTGTGGCGCAGCATGTAACGGTCTACCACATGGCGGTATTCCTCATTGTGGGCCACCGCGTGGGGACGAGGCCCAACTATCGACATGGAACCCATCAGGACATTAAAAAATTGTGGTAACTCATCTAAGGAGGTGCGGCGAATAAAGGCACCGAAACGAGTGACTCGAGGATCATTTTGAGTGGCTTGGGTGACTTTTCCGCCATTTTCCATCACCTTCATTGAGCGAAACTTCCAGACGCGGATCCTTTTGCCATCTAAGCCGTAGCGGTCTTGTTTAAATATTACTGGGCCAGCAGAGCTAAGTTTCACACCTAAACCTACCGCCAGTAACAGTGGGCTAATTAAGGTAATGATGACACTGGCGAGGAAAATGTCCTGAAGGCGTTTGACCATGACGCTGGTAAAACCGCGGAAGGGGCTATCAAATACGCTCACCGTTTGAATATTGCCAAGGCTGCTCCAACGCGAGTGAATCAAGTTGTAAGTGAAAAAATCGGGGACGATAAAGGTGGTACAGGTGGTATCGGAAAGCTGCTTTAGGTAGCTGCTAATACGGCTTTTGGCATGCATCGGTAGGGCAATGTAGACATGGTCAACCTTGGCGCGCTTGGCTAATTCTAGGGCTTGATGTACGGGGCGTACTTTGCCGTAATATTGCGTATCGTCACTTAAACGTAGTGCATCCCTATCATCAAAAAAGCCCATGAATACAATGCCTAAATCGGCATTGTCGGTGAGTTCTTTTTGCAGGCGTAAGCCTGTTTCGGAAACGCCAATGATGATCGCTTTACGGGTGTTATAGCCGGTTTTTCTGAGTAAGCCGAGAATCTCGCGAAATACAATTCGCCACACAATTAACATCATTGGGGTAACGACCAACCAACCGGCAAATACTAGCCGTGAGTAGTTGTCTGAGGCCTTAAGGAAGTAATTGATGGCTAAGATCACCGCTACCGTAACCAGCCAAACACTGAGTGTGGTATTGGCCTGTTGTTTAACCGACGCTATCCGCCAAGAACGGTATAAGGTGAACGATTCGGCTACGATCAGATAAACAATACCTAAACCGATAGCGAGTTGCTGGAAGTCGCTATCGACATGCCCCGTTCTCCACCAAGCGAGGATCACTAAAGTAGAAAAAATAATCACTAGGTCAGTTATTCGATAAACTATAGCTAGCTCAAATTCGTGACTACGGACCATTCCATTGTTTTCGTTGCCCATAACATGCTTCCTTACCGTGGGGTCAGCCCTTGTCGGCAGCTATTCAATTAACACGAAATAAATAAGATATTCGCTATTAAGTCGCGATATCTGCATCTACAAGTTAATTTATGTTGTCGCTAAGCTGTTGTTGCTTGCCGGCGACTTCTTACTAGTAGTAAAGAAAGGTGTATTTACTTTGGACTAGTCCAGAGCTTTAAGCTTTCTTTTCATTTCTAGCTTTATGAGTAAAAAACATCATTTGTAACTGAGCAATCATTGAGCCAAAAGTGTTAAGTCTGTCACGTTTTTTGTAAGATTATGATTTTATTGAATTAATTTTCATGTATTTGAAGTGGCCACCAAAATAGAAACTTTTAGTTTTGTAAATTAATTCGACAGTCTTTTTTTAAATTACTGAACTGTAATTTTTATTGCATTCTTGGTTCTGAGTTAAGGCTAGTGTTTATTGCTTATTGAGGGGGAGTTGTTATTGGAATGTTAACTTTTTTAACTGGTGATGAGCCCATCTGTAGTGCATTGGTTTTTTTGCGGGCTTGTAAAGACAACTGACAGCTATTATTGCGTAATGAGCGTAGGACTAACTATTTAATATGTAATATAAAAACAGTTTTGATGGTGTTATGGCTTGCCGTGCTGGGCTGAGGTAAAAAAAAAAGCCAGCGTGCTAATGGCGCTGGCTGTTTAAGTTAGTTCGCTTTATTCATCAAGCTGAGGGCCAGCTGCAACCAAGGCTTTACCTTCGGCATTGTCGGTGTACTTGGCAAAGTTGTTGATGAAACGTTTTGCCAAATCATCGGCTTTGCTTTCCCATTGTAATGGATCTTGATAAGTATCTCGTGGATCCAGAATTTCAGGGTCTGCTCCCGGTAAGCTAGTGGGGATCTCTAAATTAAAGATTGGCAATTGTTTGGTTTCTTGTTGTTCAATAGAACCGTCAAGAATCGCATCAATAATCGCGCGGGTATCTTGAATAGAGATACGCTTGCCGGTGCCGTTCCAACCGGTATTCACCAAATAGGCTTCAGCACCTGCGGCTTCCATACGCTTAACCAGTACTTCTGCATACTTGGTGGGGTGAAGGGTAAGGAAAGCTGCACCGAAACAGGCTGAGAAGGTTGGGGTGGGTTCGGTGATGCCACGTTCAGTACCAGCTAGTTTGGCGGTAAAGCCTGATAAGAAGTGGTATTTGGTTTGTTCAGGCGTCAATTTCGCCACTGGAGGTAATACCCCAAACGCATCTGCGGTTAAGAAAATGACCTTCTTAGCATGGCCCGCTTTAGAGACCGGTTTAACGATATTCTCGATGTGGTAAATGGGGTAAGACACCCGCGTATTCTCGGTTTTTGAACCGTCGTCATAGTCTACACTGCCATCGTTTCGCACCGTTACGTTTTCTAACAAGGCGTCGCGCTTGATTGCGTTGTAGATATCGGGCTCGGCTTCTTGGCTTAGTTTAATGGTTTTGGCGTAGCAGCCACCTTCGAAGTTGAATACACCTTCATCATCCCAGCCATGTTCGTCGTCACCAATTAACTTGCGTTTTGGATCGGTTGATAAGGTGGTTTTACCGGTACCTGACAAGCCGAAGAAAATAGCGGTATCTCCGTCTTCGCCAACGTTGGCCGAACAGTGCATAGAGGCGATGTCATTCAGCGGTAGGTAGTAGTTCATCATGGCGAACATACCTTTTTTCATTTCGCCGCCGTACCAGGTTCCGCCAATTACCTGCATTTTTTCTGTCATGTTGAACACAGTGAAGTTTTCTGAGTTTAAACCGTGTTCTTCCCATCTAGGGTTGGTAGTTTTAGAGCCGTTCATCACGACAAAGTCTGGCTCATAATCTTCTAGTTCTTCAGCGCTAGGGCGAATGAACATATTGGTCACGAAGTGAGCCTGCCAAGCTACTTCCATAATGAAACGTACTTTCAAGCGAGTATCGGGGTTGGCTCCACAAAAGGTATCAACCACAAATAGGCGTTTACCGGAAAGCTGGTCAGTAACGGTTTTTTTGAGGTCGGCCCAAACCGCGGGAGTAATCGGTTTGTTATCGTTTTTCGCTTGTTCAGATGTCCACCACATACTATCGCGAGTGGTATCGTCTAGTACGATGTATTTATCTTTGGGTGAGCGTCCGGTAAAAATACCAGTATCAACAGCAACAGCACCAGATTTGGTAACGACACCACGTTCGTAGCCTGTGAGTTCGGGGCGGGTTTCTTCTTTGTAGAGAACTTCATAAGAGGGGTTGTACACCACTTCCGACACATCTTTGATGCCGTATTGAGCCAGGTCGATAACCTGATCTTTTTCTGCAACGTCAAGCATAGCAGTCTCCTGTAGGTAGAGAGGTAAGATTATATTGTTTTATTATTGGTGTTGGTTTCGATTCTATCCCTTCAGTGGTAGCAAAAAGAGAGGGGGGTCAAATTACCAGCACATTTTTTATGGTTATTAGGGTTGTGTTAAGGAAATGCGATTTACACCGCATTTCCTTGGCTCAGTTTAATGAATTTTGGCAGGGTTTGTCGATAAATTGCGCGTGAAAATGTTTTCAATGTCATTTTCAGTAAATTGATAATTATGTCCACAGTAGTCGCAATGCATTGATATATGGCCACGTTCATGGCAAATCTCTAGCAATTCCTTGTGATCAATATTCTGTAATGCCGTTTCGCAGCGTTGCTTAGAACAACTGCACTTAAAGCTCACTTGTTGTGGTTCATACAACCTAACTTTATGTTCATGATAGAGACGGAATAACAGTTGTTCGGCGTCTAACTCAAAGCTTTCTTGAGCGGTGGTGGTTTCGCTTAGCGCCGCTATCAGCTCAAAGTTTTCGTCATCTGTTTCAGTTTGCGCCGGTAAGGCTTGCAGAAATAGGCCGCTAGCATAGGACTTATTCTGAAGCATTCCAGTATATAACCAGATCCGAGTATTTAGCTGTTCAGATTGCTGAAAGTAGCTTTCAATACTGGCGGCTACACCCTTAGGATCAATACTGACAATGCCTTGATAACGTTCACCTTGGTTGGGGGTTATGGTAATCACAATATGACCATTGCCCACTAGGTCGCTAAAGCTGGCGCCGTCTTTGATATCGCCTTCATAGCGCGCCGTGGCGCGCATGGCTTGCTGATCGGTGCCGCTGACAGCAATCACCGCTAAAGGGCCATCGCCTTGTAATTGAACCGTGATGTCACCTTCAAACTTTAGCGTTGCCGTTAGCAAGCAGGTGGCTGCCAGCATTTCTCCAATTAGGCTCTTTACTGGTGTCGGATAGTTTTTCTGTTCGATGATGTCTTGGTAACTCTGCTGCAGTTGCACGAGTTCACCGCGAAGGTTGTATTCTTCAAAGAGATAACGATTAAGAATGTCTTGCTTCATATTGGGCCTGACTATTGTTGTTTAAACTGAATAATTTGCCGACGTTGCTTTTTATCGGGTCGACGTTGTGGAGCGGCTGATTCTGCCATTAGCTTGCGCTGAAGTGCAGATTGTTCACGCTTGTTTAGGCTTTGCTCTGTCTCTTGATAAAGCTGTTGAGCCTGTGGTGCAGGCCCGCGTTTGTCGCTGAGTTGAGCC
>NZ_JBNKPP010000021.1:0-33699 GCF_050295395.1 Agarivorans sp. | reverse complement strand
CTAGTGATGAAATTCGCCAACAGGCGGCCCAAGCACTGCAGCAGCATTTTCAGCAAACCGCCGACATTGTGGACATCGACATTATGCTGCCCGACGCTCAGCCCCAATGGCGACTCAGCATTGACCGCAGCAAAGCCGCCTTATTGGGTTTGAACTACGCCGAAATCGCTCAAGTGATTAACAGCGCGGTGGGCGGACAAGATGTGAGTGTATTGCATAGTCAGCAGCATCAATACCCTATTCCTATTCGCCTTCAATTAGCCGAAGGCGCAAAATTAGATCTACAAGCGGTATTGAACCTACGCATGCAAAACGCTCAAGGCCAAGCGATACCCCTGAGTGAAGTGGTGTCAATTAATCACGGTCAAATTGAAATGCCGATCATGCACAAAAACAGCATTCCAATGGTGATGGTGGTGGCCGATATGGCAGGCGAGTTAGACAGCCCCTTGTACGGCATGTTTGAGATAGCCTTAAGCACCGACGATGCGGGGCTGCCACTTAAGCAGCATTATATTCAGCAACCCGATGGCCTGAGTGACATTGCCATCTTGTGGGATGGAGAATGGAAAATCACCTACGAAACCTTCCGCGATATGGGGCTGGCCTATGCGGTGGGGATGATTCTGATTTACCTCTTGGTGGTAGCGCAATTTCGCTCCTACTTGGTCCCGCTGATCATCATGGCGCCCATTCCGCTGACCATTATTGGAGTATTACCGGGGCACGCGCTACTGGGTGCGCAGTTCACCGCGACCTCGATGATCGGCATGATTGCGCTGGCAGGGATTATTGTGCGTAACTCGATCTTATTGGTGGATTTCATCAATCAGCAGGCCGCCAATGGCGTACCCTTTGCCGAAGCGGTAATTAGCTCGGGTGCGGTGCGAGCCAAACCGATTGTACTGACCGGCTTGGCCGCAATGATCGGCGCCCTGTTCATTCTGGATGACCCGATCTTCAACGGTCTAGCGATTAGCTTAATCTTTGGTATTTTCATCTCCACCCTACTGACCTTGGTGGTGATACCGGTATTGTATTTTGCCCTAATGCGCAAACGCTTTAGCGAGTAAATACCAGACATAAAAAGGCCCGGTGTAAAAACCGGGCAAAGCTGAGACGCGAGAATTGAATTATTGTGCGCTAACGTTAATTGCTTTCGATGCGCTGTCAAAGGTGATCTGATAAGTCGTGTTGTCAGTCACTTGGTAATCCGCATTAGGATAAGACTCACCCCAACTACCGTCATCGATTTTGAAACGAGCCGGCGCTTCTTCACCGCTAAAGCTTTGAACGGTGTAGTACAAACCCGTGCTGGCGTCGTAATCTAATAGCGTAGTACCCCATCCGTTGGCGGTGCCACGGAAGTACCAAAGCTCGTCACCACCATTATCTGGAATAGTGCCACTGACACAGTTGCTCGCAGCAATCCAACTACCTTGGGCGTAACATAGGCTGTCGCCGGTGGCGCTTAAATCACCGCTTTGGTTCGCACCGTTATCGTTGAAAATAACATTCAAGCTAGTCAAGTTAGTGCCAAAGTCGTAGCAGTAGTAACCGTCTTGCTCAACCATGGCCACACCAGGCCACTGGGCATTAGCCACTGGAGTATCGGCTACCACTGACCAGTAGTACAGAGTAGGGTTGCTGAAGCCCGCAGGGTTGTCGAAGCACACTTCGCTAGCAGTTAGCGGCTGAGGTTCTGGTTCTGGTTCTGGCTCAGGCTCAGGGTCAACCGCAATCAGTTCAAAGCCGCAGTCTTGCAAACTACTCCAAGCGCCGTCTTGATAACAGCCTGCACCAGCTGCGCTTAAGTCCTCAGTTTGGTTGGCACCGTTGTTATTAAAGATAAGGTTGATGCTAGTCAGCTCTACGCCCAAGTCGTAACAAGCGAAATCACCATTTTGCTCTAGTGCTACACCAGGCCAGCTGGCATTGTCTAGGCTGCCTGCAGGTAGCGCACTCCAGTAGTAAAGCGTGCTGTAGTCTGCATCGGTACAAATTGAGCTAGCGGCAACAGGGTTAGCTGGTTGCGGCTGAGGCTGTGGATCTGGGTCAGGCTCTGGTTGAGGATCAGGTTCACAATCGGTGCAAGCTTCACCCACTACTGCGCCCACATGAATCGCCGCAGCGTTATCACCCACTACGCTGAAGTTAGCCATACCGCCGCTAACAGTAATCACGCTAGGGCCTTTGGCATCGGCTGCTGCAATACATTGACCAGTAATCGCGTCAAAATCAGCTTCGATGATATTACAGTACTGGCCGTCAGGCATACCGGTAGCAAGTTGTTGATCGATGGTGCTGCCGTTGCGTTTGTTAATTACCACAAAGCCTAAGCCACCGCGACCAAAGGCAATTTGGTCGTTACCATTTTGCCACCAATCACTCACCCGCCACTCACCAGCGGTGTGGTTACGGAAACCCACCATGTTAGCAATGCCGCGCCATTTGTGTTCACACACCCAGTCACCACCGTCAAAGCCACAGGCATTACCCGTGTATACGCCAGTGCTTGGTGGACCAGCATCGAAGTCACCACCGAAGTAGTATCCCGACATAATCTTCGGATAGCCGTAAGGATAGGCAAGAGTGAAGATGTTAGCTAAGAAGTAGCCTTCACCAGATACACCATGCCAAATCGGGCCATTCGGATTATGCCGTTCTTCGTCGTGGTTAGTCACAAAGGTGACCGCATCGGCGCTGCCTAGTTCCATTTGGCTAGGAAGGTCACGCAGTTGAGCGATATTGCTATAACGGAAGGCGGGGCCAATTAAGCGAGCAAAAGCAAACTCGGTAACGTTGCCGATGTAAGTATACTCGGTAGGGCGAACTGGCTCGCCAGGCGCACCAATCACTTCTTGGAAGATATAGGGATTACCGTTTAGCTTAGCTTTAATCGCAGCAATATCGGCTGCCGGAATATGTTTAGCCGCATCAATACGAAAACCTGCTACACCCATGCTCATGGCGTCGTTCATGTAGTCTGCGATTTTTTGGCGAACGTAATCAGAGCCGGTTTTAAGATCGTTCAAGCCCACCAAATCACAGTTTTGTACCTGCCAGCGGTTGCTGTAATCAATGTTGCTGCTGCATGAGTTGAAGTCATCGGGGCCATAAGGCACTTCTGGGAAGTTTCTGTTGTAGGCCGCCATGTGGTTAATAACCGCATCTAGGTAGATATCTACCCCGGCGGTTTTACAACGTTGCACCATGTCTTGAAATTCGGCGCGGCTGCCGCTGCGGCCTTCGATGGCGTAGCTCACTGGTTGGTAGCGAGCCCACCAAGCGCTGTTATCAACCGACTTATTAGGGGGTGAAACTTGAACGGCAGCAAAACCTTTAGGTCCTAAAAAGGTTTCACACTCTTGGGCTACATCTTCCCATTTCCATTCAAACAGGTGAACAAAAGCGGTTTTTGGTACCGCCATTGCGCTGGAGGCAAACCCCAACGCGCTGCCCGCTAGCAGAGCGCTAGTGGCGAGTTTGGATATTTTTCTCATTGTTACTTTCCCATGTAATCTAGAGCGTCTCTTTTTGTAACATCGCCACTCTGCGGTGTTTATGCGATGCAAGCTTGGATACAGCCGGGAAAAAACAACAAGTAAAACGTAAACTTAAGCCCCAGCGTCCAATTACCCAACTGCCAATTTACGCGTTTTTTTTGCTCAATATTGCAGTCATGTTACAAACTGGGGAACAACTCACAGCCATTGGCTAATCCCGTAGATAAGTTTTGAATTTGATCAAATTTTTATAAAATTCAACTCTATATATGGTGAACAGATCAAAACTAAAGATTCTCTACTTGATAGCAGGTGGTACTTGAATCACCACTCACCCGGCTATTCATCGGTATCAGCCTTTAGCACTGTCGCTTAATCTGCTTAATCATTACAATCAGGCTTCGGAGTAAAATAAAGAGAGCGAACCCATGGAAAAACAATGGTGGCATTCAGCGGTAGTCTATCAAGTTTATCCGCGTAGCTTTTATGACAGTAGCGGTGATGGGAATGGCGATTTAGTTGGCATTATTAGCAAACTAGATTATTTGCAGCAACTCGGCATTAACCTGATCTGGCTATCCCCCGTCTACCTCTCGCCGATGAAAGACAACGGCTACGACATCGCCGACTATCAGGCCATTGACCCACGCTTTGGTAGCCTAGAAGATATGCGCGAGTTAATTGCTCAAGCCAAACAGCGTGATATTGGCATCATGATGGACTTGGTGCTTAACCATAGCTCCGACCAACACGCCTGGTTTAAGCAGTCTCGGCAAAGCCGCGATAATCCCTATCGCGATTACTATATTTGGCGTGACCAGCCCAGCGAGCTACGTTCTATTTTTGGTGGCTCGGCCTGGCAATATGACTCACAAACTGAGCAGTATTACTGCCACCTGTTTGCCGATGCCCAGCCCGATCTTAATTGGGAGAATCCGCAAGTAGCCGAAGAAATCCACCAGATGATCAACTGGTGGACGGCACAAGGCGTGGCCGGCTTTCGTTTAGACGTTATCGACCTAATCGGTAAGCAAATCGACCAAGGCATTACCGAAAATGGCCCACGCTTACACCCGCTACTACAACAAATGCACCAAGCTTGCTTCAAAGACAAAACCTTGGTGACGGTGGGCGAAACCTGGGGTGCGACGCCAGAGCTAGCCAAACTGTATTCCGACCCGGCCCGCCAAGAGTTGTCGATGGTTTTTCAATTTGAACATGCCGCCATCGACTGGCACCCACAACATAGTAAATGGCAACCACAGCCCTTTAACTTAGTGGCCTTAAAACAAGTATTAACTAAGTGGCAAACCACCTTTAACGGCGATGGTTGGAACGCGCTGTTTTGGAATAACCACGACTTACCGCGAATTGTTAGCCGTTGGGGTAACGATCAACAATATCGTCAGCGTAGCGCCAAGCTGTTCGCCACCTTGCTACACGGTATGCAAGGCACCCCGTATATTTATCAGGGTGAAGAAATTGCCATGACCAATGTGCGTTTCGAGTCCTTAGAAGACTACGATGACATTGAAATAAAAAACAATTATCAAGAGAAGGTAGTGGAACAGCAAAGCCTGAGCCACCAGCAGTTTATGCAAGGGGTATATGCCAGTGCCCGCGATAATGCCAGAACCCCGATGCAGTGGGACAACTCCAGCAATGCCGGTTTTAGCCAAGGCCAACCATGGCTAAAGGTGAACCCCAATTATACTGAAATCAACGTGGCGGCGGCGCTAGACGATCCTCAGTCGGTGTTTTACCACTACCAAAAACTGATTGCGCTACGCAAATCCAGTGAGTTTAGTGAGCTGCTCATCTACGGCACATACCAGCTACTGCTGCCAGAGCATCCGCAGATTTTTGCCTACCTTCGCCAATATAAGCAACAGCGTTTATTGGTAGTTGCCAATGTGAGTGAAGTTGACCAAAGACTAAGCTTAGACTTTAAAGCAAAGCAGGTACTGTTGAATAATTTACAGCAGCCGCAAGGCGCTGTTAATCGCCTTGGCGCGCTGCAGTTGGCTCCGTATCAAGCCATTATTTATGTTTTGGAATAAACCGTAGGCTAGTCTTCGAGAACGTATTGTTCAGACAAGTGATGACACAACCACTTGTATAAATTGAAGGCTTTAGGGCTGTTTACGGTAGGGAGTAAGTCGTCGCTTAAGAAGGCTTCTCCCTTAAAGGTCAGCACATCGCGCTGCTGAACAACTTCGCGAACTTCCACACCAGGAATGTAATCTTCGTGTTCGCGCAACAATTGGTTGGCCAGGGTGATCAAGTCTTGTTGACTAATACTTTGTTTACTCATTGTTCGATTCAACCTATTAAATAACTACGTTTAGCATACCCAGAAGTGGCTAGCTGCCCAAGTATCTAGATCAAAGATGCGCGCTACTGCGCCTCTGCCAGCTTGGTTTTACCTCGCCATTGCTGAATAAGCAAGCCACTAATAATCAGCAATAAACCTAAATAAGTGGCGGGTTCTATGGCTTCGCCCAAAAAATGGTTAATAAAAAATAACGACAAAAACGGTGAGATAAAAATCAGATTACTAATGCGTGCGGTATTCTGGGTGTATTTAAGTGCCATTACCCAACAAACGAAGGCGATGCCCATTTCAAACAAGCCCACGTAAGCCGCCCCCAACCAAGCCTTGGCATTAAAGGCGGGTAAACCGTCGCTCCACCAGCAATACAGCGCCACCATGGGCAAGCTAAAGCAAAAAGCCACCAATAAACTGGCCACCGGCTCGCCCTGATTACGGGTATTAATGATCCAATAACCGGCCCACAACAGGGTGCTAAACAGCGCCAGTAAAACGCCGGCTATGCTATCAAACTGCATGGCTAACAGGTCGCCACGGGTCGCGATAACCAATACCCCCAGATAACCTAGCAACATCGCCACTAAATCTTGTTTGCGCAGTTGTTGCTTCAAGAACGGCACGGCCAACAAGGCCAAGGTAATCGCCCAAGTATAATTAAGCGACTGCGCCTGCTGGGCGGGCAGTAAGTCGTAAGCTTTAAACAATACCAAGTAATAAAGAAAGGGATTAATCGCCCCCACCAGCAAGAAATAGCCGGGACGCTGCTTGGCATAAGCCCAAGCCAAGGGCAATTTGCGCTGCCACGCCAAAATAACGCTTAATACCAACACCGAGCAGCACGAGGCCAACAATACCAACTGCACAGGGCTTAACCACTGCAAGGCCAGCTTAAAGGCGGTGGCCACCGTAGACCACATCAGCACCGCGCTGATACCAAAGAAATAGGCTTTTGTTTGCTGGCTCATAAGGATCTAAAACTGGGTGAATGACAGGCTAGTGTATGGGGCATCAGCACTTGGCTCAAGCCTTTGGGAGCAAAATCTTCACTCAAAGCAAGCAATAAACTCCAGTACCAAACAACGCTTAAAATAAGCCTAACGGAAGCTAAGCCAAACACCAAGCGTAAGCCCTAGCAGCACACGCTAATACAGAGCGGCGGTTGCCTTTCTTAACTAAAGACGCTTTACTAGCCTAGACAACAAAAAGGATCGCGTACTCAGCAATGAACTATCTCAGCACCATTATGGAAAACAAACTGGTGGTTACCATTGCGGTAATCCTAGTCACCTTTGCCATCAGATACTTAGCCCTCAAACTGGTGGGTAAAAAGCAACGCCGCAACGGCCAAGACCAACGCTCGCTAAAAAGTAATATCAAAAACTTGGTGATTTTTATTTTGGTGCTACTGCTGATTAACCTGTGGGCCGACGAAATCCAACGCTTTGCCTTTTCGCTAGCCGCCTTTGCGGTAGCCATTGTCTTAGCCACTAAGGAATTTATTCAGTGCATTATTGGCTTCTTTTACTGGATGTCGAGCCGCCCGTTTCGCGTAGGCGACTGGATAGAAGTGGACCAATACGCTGGTGAAGTGTCACAAATTGATTGGATAAAAACCACGGTATTGGAAGTGAATATCGACACCTACCAATACACCGGTAAAACCCTGTCTATTCCCAATAACCGCTTCATCACCAGCGCCGTGCAAAACCTCAACTTTATGAAGCGTTACGCCATTCATAGCTTTGTATTGGTACGTGATGACAGCAACATCAACCCATTTAGTTTTATTCAGCAACTAAGAAGCAACGCCAAACTCTACTGCCACGACTTCGAAGACGTAGCCCTGCGCTATAACCAGATTATTGAACACAAAATGGGAATTAAAATTACCGGCCCTAAACCCACCATAGAAGTTGGCACCACCGAACTTGGCCACATAAAACTAGAAGTCACCATCTTCTGCCCCACCGATCAAACCATGGAAATAGAACAAAAAATCACAGCGGACTTTTTTGCGCTTTGCCAAGGGGAACAAACGGAGAGTGTTTTGGCGGAGTAAGAATTACTTTGTTTGTGAGTTGTGAACTAGTCGATTTATAGCGTTAGCTGAGAGTGCGAATTTAATGAGGTTTGTTTTTACAACATTAAAGCTTTCGCCTGCGGCGACGTCATTTTTTTTTTACTGAAGTGATTAAAGCTCAAATACCATTTGGCAAAATCCCCCTCCTCCCTATCCCCCATCCCACAAATCTGCTACCCTTCGCGACCTTTTTTAGCTTAGAGGCCTCAGCATGACTCACTCCATTGCCGGTTTTGATTTTGGTACCTCCAACTGTGCGATTGGCATTGCGCCACAGCAGCAAGTGCAACTGCTGAACTTACCTGAGCACGGCACTTACATGCCATCCACCCTATTTGCCCCGCAATCGGAAATGATTTGTGGCTGGCTGTATCAACAATTGGATGCCCAAGGTAAAGCCGAAGCCTACCGCCAAGCTCGCAGCCAACAACTACCAAGCAGTTTACGCGCCCTAAAAGAGCTGAAACTCGACGGCTACGACGAACACCTTAGCTTTGGTAAACAAGCCCTTAAAGAATATCTGGTTGACCCTGCCGATTGTTATTACGTGCGCTCGCCTAAATCGTTCTTGGGTGCCAGTGGTATTAGCCAGCGCCAGCAGCAACAGTTTGAAGACATCGCCGCCGCTATGATGTGGCACCTTGCCGAGCAGGTTCGCCAAAGCGGCCAAGCCGAGTTAAAAAAGGTAGTGATTGGTCGCCCGGTTAACTTTCAGGGCTTAAACAGTGAGCTAAGCAATCAACAGGCGCTGAACATTCTAAGTAACGCCGCCAAGTTTGCTGGTTTCAAACAAACTGAATTTCTCTACGAGCCAATGGCCGCAGGCTTAAGTTACCAGCAGCAACTAGAACAAGAACAACGGGTATTGGTAATCGATATTGGTGGCGGTACTAGCGATGTGTCGATGTTAATTATGGGGCCAAATTACTTGGCGACTCGAGAACATCAGGACTTAGTATTGGGTTACAACGGTGAACGCATCGGCGGTAATGACTTCGACATTGCGCTTAATTTTGAAACACTGATGCCGGCGCTGGGTTCTCGTCTTGAACTGGAAGGTGGCCAACCAATGCCAATTAAACCGTTTTGGGATGCCGCCGCAATTAACGATTTCCCTGCGCAGACCCGCTTTTATGGGGCAGACACTCGCAACTTATTGCAGCGCTTACTAAAACAAGCCCAACTTAGCCCACTCAAAGGCTTGTTGCAGTTACATAAAGAACGACAAACTTATCAACTTAGCGCCGCCGCCGAGCAAGCTAAGATCGCCTTAAGCTCGGCGAGCAGTAGCCAAGTCGATTTAAGTTATTTGCTCGATGAATTACAAGTAACGGTGGAGCTAAGCGCCTATCAGCAGGCGTGTGAGCGTTTATTAAATAATATTGCCATGCTTAGCGATGAAGTGATCCGCCAAGCGCAAGCACAACCCGATGTAATTTTCTTAACTGGAGGTAGCGCTAACTCGCCACTGATTCGCGATTTTCTTAGCCAGCGCTATCAAGCACCACTAGTGAGCGGCGATAACTTTGGTAGTGTTACCGGTGGTTTAGCCTTATGGGCCGAGCACATTTTTGCTTAGCCAGTATTGGCGGCGAGACAGGCTTAGGCCTAATACATCTTAGGCGCTAACTCAACACGCTGAATTCGCGATTTTCTTAGCCAGCGCTATCAAGCACCACTAGTGAGCGGCGATAACTTTGGCAGTGTTACTGGTGGTTTAGCCTTGTGGGCCGAGCATATATTTAATTAAGCCGATTAGGCTTGAAGCGAATACACCTTGCAGCCGCGGTGGCAAGCTTGCCAGTCACTAATGGTTTGGCTTTGTGGGCGAACTAATCTAGCCCCTCTAAACCTATAGTTGATAAACCGTGGGGGCCACTTCGACCCGGTTTTTACCGCTTTCTTTAGCCAAGTATAAAGCAACATCGGCCCGTGAAATTAACGCTTCCGGGCTACTATCTTGCTCGCTTAACATTGCTAAACCCATGCTCACGGTAGCACTGAAACGCTGTTCGCCACGCTGTATGGCAAACTCTGCAATATGTTGACGCACTCGGTTGGCGATATCTAATGCCTGCTGTTGCTCGGTATCGGGTAATAACAACAAAAACTCTTCCCCGCCCCAGCGTGATAAGTAGTCTTCACTACGCAGCACTTTTAGACTTTCAAAGGCAATGCTACGCAAGGCCTCGTCTCCGGCTAAGTGACCAAAGCGGTCGTTGATTTGTTTAAAGTCATCAATATCTAACATGATGCAACCCAAGGGCTTGGAGGTACGCCGGCTAAGAGCATAGTTTTCAATTAACACCTCGCTCATGGCGCGGCGGTTGATTAAACCAGTTAGCGAATCATGATTGGCCTGAAACTCCAAGCGGCGTTGGTTATGATATTGCTGGGTCACATCCATCATCACCGACTGAACCGCTTGCTGCTCGCCCCAGCTTACCAGCGCTTCACTAATATGTAACCACGCCGAACTGCCATCGCGGCGCACGTATTCCGTCACTAAGCTGCGCTCGACCTTCTCCCCTTTTAGCAAGCGCTCATGTTGCTGCATCACTTGCGGTTGTAGTTCATGAGGCACTAACGCCAACAAACTCGGCAAGGCCATGAGTTGCTCGGCACTGTCGTAGGCTAACAGCTCGGCCATGGCTTGATTGCAGTAAAGCGGTATGAAGTTGTGATGCACAACGATGCCTTGTAGCGAACTTTCTAACAAACTGCGATAACGCTGTTCACTCTCACGCAAGCGTTGCTCGGTGGCGATTTGCTGGGAAAAGTCGACCAAAGTGACCTGTAGGGCAGGTTCGCCTTGCCAGTCAATCAGATGATCAATACATAAGGCGGAAAATATTTCGCCGCTACATTTAAGATTGTTAAATACCCTGGCCTTGGGGCGAGCCGAACCACTCACTAAAGCCTGATAGTCTTCGACTGCGCGCACTCGATCAGCTTCGCTAAACAAGGGTAATAACGAAGGCAAAGCCATGATTTGTTCGGCACGGCTGTAACCAAACAACTGGGCATAGGCATCATCGGCATATAAGGGCACAAAGTTTCGATGAATCACCACGCCATAATTCGCGCTGATGTCGGCAACCTTAGTCATGGCTCTCCTAACCAAGGGGATTTATTAAAGCGTAGTCAGTACCTTCGGCTAACTCAATAATGTTATTGCTTAATAAACATTAAAAAAGCTAGCCGAAGCTAGCTTTTATTTACTACCGAGCAACCAAATTTATTCGCCGAGGAAGCCACCGGTTTGGTGCGCCCATAGCTGGCTATAAATGCCCTTGCCTTGAATTAACTCACGGTGAGTGCCTTGCTCTACAATCTCGCCTTTATCTAACACCACTAAGCGGTCCATGGCGGCAATGGTAGAAAGGCGGTGAGCAATCGCGATAACGGTTTTCCCTTCCATTAGCTTATTCAGGCTGGCCTGAATGGCCGCTTCCACTTCGGAATCGAGTGCTGAGGTGGCTTCGTCCAAGACTAAAATAGGTGCGTCTTTAAGCAATACTCTAGTAATTGCGATACGCTGGCGTTGGCCGCCAGACAGCTTCACCCCGCGCTCACCTACATGGGCGTCGTAACCGGTACGGCCATCGGGGTCACTGAGTTTTAGAATAAACTCATGGGCTTCGGCTTGTTTGGCGGCGGCAATCATTTCTTCTTCAGTGGCATCGGGGCGGCCATAAAGGATGTTGTCACGCACCGAGCGGTGGAGCAACGAAGTATCTTGAGTCACCATGCCGATATTGGCGCGTAAGCTTTCTTGAGTCACTTCACTGATGTTTTGACCATCAATTAAAATCGCGCCACCTTCTACGTCATGGAAGCGCAGCAACAGATTAACCAGAGTGGTTTTACCGGCCCCCGAGCGGCCCACTAAGCCGATTTTCTCGCCGGCTTTAATCTCTAGATTAAGCTTGTCTATCACCCCGCTAGCTTCGCCGTAATGGAAGCGAATGTCGCGATAATGAATATGACTGTGGCTAATTTGCAGCTCTTTGGCGCCGGGTTTGTCTACAATGCTTTGCTCGGTAGACAGGGTATTCATGCCATCGACTACCGTACCAATGTTTTCAAATAGCGCACCCACTTCAAACATGATCCACTGCGCCATACCGTTAAGGCGTAATACCAAGGCAATCGCAATGGCAATCGCGCCCACCGACACATCACCCAAAGTCCATAGGTAAATAGACAGCGCAGCAATGCTGAAAGTAAGCAAGTAGTTAGACAGCTGTACCGATACGTTCAGCCAAGTCACCAAGCGCATCTGTTTATATACGGTCTCTAAAAAGCCATCCATGCCTTCTTGGGCGTAGGCGGCTTCACGCTTGCTATGCGAAAACAACTTAACCGTGGCAATGTTGGTATAGCTGTCAACAATTCGCCCGCTCATTAAAGAACGCGCGTTAGCTTGCTCGGTAGAGACCTTCTTCAGCTTGGGTACAAAGTAAAACTGAATACCAATATAAACCAGCAACCATAGCAGCATTGGCCAAATCAAACGCACGTCGGCTTGGGCCACCAGCGCTACCATGGCGGTGAAATAAACCACGATGTATACCGACAAGTCGAGCAATTTCATCACCGTTTCACGCACCGCTAGCGAGGTTTGCATTAGTTTGGTGGCGACTCGGCCAGCAAAATCATTAGCGAAAAACGACACGCTTTGGCGTAATAAATAACGGTGGCCCTGCCAGCGAATCGCCATCGGGAAATTGCCCAATAAGGCCTGATGGATCAGCAGCGAATACAGCAATACCAGCAGCGGCATCACTACCAATAACAACAAACCCATGCCCCACAAGGTGCTCGCTTCTTCACTAAAGAAGGTGGCGGGATCTTTATTACCTAGCCAATCGACCAAGCGCCCCATAAAGCCAAACAAACTCACCTCACAAATTGCAATACTGGCAGCAAACAGCGACATCAGTAATAAGGGCTTGCCCATACCTTGACAGTAATGGCGGCAGAACTGGTATAAACCTTTGGGGGGTTGTTGTGGTTCTGCGGAGGGAAAGGCAACGGTGAGCCGTTCAAAAAAACTAAACATCTGAAGATTCCTTGTGGTCGACCTAAGCAATACCGTGTATTGCTACACGGCGGCTACTTTAACCCAATTTGCCCAAGAAACGCAGTGCTGCTTAACAATAAATCTAAGCCTGCCAAGCCGCAGTCTGGCCACCTAAGGCAAACTGTTGTTTAATCGAAAGAAAAATTAAAGCTTATAAATTATAAGGAGTTAAAGCCAAGTACTGGCCAAGGTTAGGCCCTTAAGACCGAGCCTGCTCGCCGGCTTGCTGAAGTAAAAAGGGCATCGCCGGTTCGGTTTTATCCAACAGCCGTTTTACTTGGGTAATTTGCTCTAGTGCCGCAGCATCTTTACGATAACTCAGGTAAATTGGCCTAAACCATGGCTCGGCATCTTCTACCAAATAAAGCTGCTGAGTGGCGATAAAACCATTCACCATAGAAGCCGGTAAATAACTGGCTCCGCCTTTTTGCAAGATAAAATCTAAGGCAATCCGCCCGGTAGAGGTGCGCAAAAACGGCGGGGGCATTTTACTGTGGCGCGCGGCATGCTCGGAAGCAAAGCGAGTTCCCCAATCCACATACACGTAGCCTTGCTGCATCGCCAGTTGCTGAGGTTTAGGTTCGGTTGAAACCAATACCAACTCTAAATCGGCAACCTTAATGCAATTTAATTCATCGGACTTTAAAGGATCTAAGCCCACGGCAATATCTAAGGTGCGCTCTAATAGGGCACGGTGCATTTGGCCGCGACTGAGTGTTTCTGCGCTAAAGGCATAACCGCTAAAGGCATCCACCACCACGCTCAGACAGTGTTGCAAATAGGCATCCCACACATTGGGCGTGCCCGCCAAGGCTAATTGTATTGAATGCGCCTTGGTCAGTAATAACTCGGCCTTAGACTGCTCTAAGGTACGCACCATGTTCTCTGCATAGGCAATTAAACGTTCGCCCGAACTGGTCAGTTTTATCGCATTGCGATCACGAATAAATAACTGAGTATCAAAGAAACTTTCCAGCTGTTTGATACGCGCGCTCACCGCGGCTTGAGTGATGTACAAGTTCTCCGCGGCACGCCCAAAATGCTTTACTTTTGCTACTTCTAAAAACGTTCGAAAAACTTTTACGTCCATCACTTCACCCCTTTAACGCTAAGCTGAGGTTAACAAACAAAATTTATTCTTACGACAAAAACTATTCGTTTTCACTTTAATTCGATAATCACTACCGTGCAGGCAAATTAGCCCGGCACCTAAAGCCACATCAAATATGACTTGGAGTGACAACTATGAACACCGAATTTCGCTTTGGTAAAAAACGTTTTTACGATGATCAACGCTTTAAGAGAGGCTTCAGTAAATCGGGAGAATTTACCCTACTTGAGTCAGAACTACTAAGCTTGTATGGTGAAACTATGAAAGCCTTGGATTGCGGTGAAATTATGCCAGAAAATCCTGAAGAGCAGCATTTTCTACTAGTTTGCAGCCAACAGTTAGCAGCAGAAAGCAAACTAGAAAAGGTGTGGATGAAATACAAGCGTTTAACCCAATCCAGACGCGCCTTTCATACCCTAAATAGTCGCTGTAAAGCAGCCAGCTATGAAGGTGAAGACGAAAGCCAAGACGAAAGCTTCATCTCTGACGATGACTAAATTTTTTAAACAAACGACAACTAGGACCCAAGCATGCGCGTAGCCATTCTATCACGAGGCGAAACCCTCTATTCCACTCGCCGTTTAAAGGAAGCAGGGGAACAACGAGGCCATGAAGTCGACATTATCGATACCCTACATTGCTATATGGATATTACCAGCAGCAATCCAACGGTTCGCTACCATGGTAAAGTGCTACCAGAATACGACGCTGTAATTCCGCGCATTGGTTCATCTATTACGTTTTACGGTACTGCAGTAGTTCGTCAATTTGAAATGATGGGCACTTTTTGTGTTAACGAATCGGTGGCGATTAGCCGTTCTCGCGATAAATTGCGTTCTTTACAATTATTGTCGCGCAAAGGCATCGGCTTACCCCGTACTGGCTTTGCCAGCAAACCCGATAAGATTCAGGATTTGATCAGAAACGTGGGTGGTGCACCAGTAGTTATTAAGTTGCTAGAAGGCACTCAGGGCATTGGTGTGGTGCTAGCCGAAACCAACAAGGCTGCCGAAAGTGTGATTGAAGCCTTTATGGGACTTAAAGCCAACATTTTGGTGCAAGAATTTATTAAAGAAGCCGGTGGTGCCGATATTCGCTGTTTCGTGATTGGCGGTAAAGTGGTGGCAGCCATGAAACGTCAAGCGGCCGAAGGTGAGTTCCGTTCAAACCTACACCGTGGCGGTGCGGCGCAATTAGTAAGACTAAGTAAAGAAGAACGTGCCACTGCAATTAATGCGGCTAAAGCCATGGGGCTCAACCTATGTGGCGTGGATATTTTACAGTCGAATAACGGCCCTGTAGTGATGGAAGTCAACTCTTCGCCAGGCCTAGAAGGCATTGAACACGCCACCAATAAAGATGTGGCAGGAATGGTTTATCAATTTATTGAAAAGAACGCCAAACCCTTTTCGACTAAAACGCGGGGGAAAGGCTAGTTGCAGATTAGCGTTATCGAATCACGAGGATGTCGATGATTATTGCAGGCACTGAAATAAAACCGGGTCAACAAAAGCAAATAGAAATTCCGGTAGCAAAGCTCTATACCGATACCAAAATTTCCATTCCGGTACACATTACCCGCGCCAAGCGCGCGGGTCCCACGGTATTTATCAGCGCCGCGGTGCACGGTGACGAGCTCAACGGCATCGAGATTATTCGTCGGCTGATCCATTCACCCAAGTTTAATATTATTCGGGGCTGCTTAATTGCCGTGCCCATGGTAAATATTTACGGGGTATTAAACCAAAGTCGCTACATGCCCGACCGGCGCGACCTTAACCGCAGCTTCCCCGGCTCGGAGAAGGGCTCCTTAGCAGGACGCTTGGCACACATCTTTCTTAACGAGGTGGTAGCACACTGTAACTACGGCATCGACTTGCATACTGGGGCGATTCACCGTTCCAACTTGCCGCAGATCCGCGGTAATTTGAACGATCCCGAAACCAAGCAATTGGCCGAAGCCTTTGGCGTACCGGTGATCCTCAATTCCGATCTGCGCGATGGCTCCTTGCGTGAAGCCGCCGTTAATAAAGATACCAAGATTTTGCTCTACGAAGCGGGCGAAGCACTACGCTTTGATGAGCTGTCAATTCAAAGTGGCGTGAAAGGCATTCTAAAAGTGCTATCGCACCTAAAAATGGTAAAAAAACGCAGCTCGCGCAGAAAACTAGCGCCCTATATCGCCTATAGCAGCTCCTGGTTACGCGCCTCGGCCAGTGGCATTGTTAGCGAATATGCCAAGCTGGGCGACTTAGTGGAAGCCGGTGACCGACTAGCCGACATTAACAGCCCCTTTGGCGAGTTGATTAACCAAGTGTTTGCCAAACGCTCGGGGATTATTATTGGTAAACAGAATATTCCCTTGGTGCAAGAGGGCGATGCCATGTATCACCTTGCCTACTTTGGTGCCGAACAAGATGAAGTAGCAGAACAAATAGAAAGCCTACAGGAATCAATTAAGCCCTTTGATAATGGCTTAACGGAGAAACCATAACATGAGCCTAACTAGCTTGTTGTTCATCGCCTTAGTGGTGATGAGCTTTTTCTATGGTCAAAAGAAACTCGCTAAGCTGATATTGGCCTTTGGTGAAAATCGCAATGTCGACAAAGCCCGGATCCACTATGTTACTTGGGTCTTACGCGCCATTTTAGCCTTGTTAACGCTGATGGTGATTAGCCTTCTCAGCGATCTCGGTTTCAATGACTTTGGCCTGTTTTTCTCGTCGATGTTTGCCGTTATTGGCGTGGCGCTATTTGCCCAATGGTCGATTCTTAGTAATGTGACGGCCAGCATCATCGTTTTTTTCTTCTTTCCCTACCGAGTGGGCCATCAGGTAAAAATCTTAGATGGCGATAATTCAATTGAGGGCAAGTTGGAAGAAATCACCCTATTTCACGTGATTTTACTGGCCGATAACGGCGCTAAACTCACTTTCCCCAATGCCATGGTATTTCAAAAAGCCGTGGTAATTGGCGAACACCAACCCACTCGCACGGCTAAATCCGCCGCCGCAGAAGAGGACAACTAATATGACTAAGTTGCTGATTGGTAATTTGGAAACTTGTCACCTACCCGACTTAGGGATCCACGATTTACCGGTGCGAATAGACACCGGTGCGAAAACCTCGTCACTACACGTAGATAACATGGAGCGCACCAAAAAAAATGGCAAGCCGCATATTAGCTTCGACTTGCACCCCGACATCTATAATTTAGAGCAGGTGTGTCGCTGTACAGCCCCGATTGTGGATACCCGCAAAATCAAATCGTCGAATGGCGAAGTGGAGCAGCGCTACGTTATCCAAACCAGTTTCCAATTAGGCGAATTAATCTGGCCTATAGAAATTTCCTTGAGTAATCGTCAAGATATGAGCTACCTAATGTTGTTAGGACGTCAAGGAATGGGGGACAAGGTTTTAGTTGACCCCTCACAAAGCTTTTTAGTCAGCAGCTAAGTGGCTGCAGACCGGCCTTGGCTAAGCCCAAGGCCCCGCACTACAAAGGATAGAACATGACCAACGAAGTCAACGAAAGCCCTCCGTTACAAACCTTTGATGGTCATCACGATGACGCACTAGACCGGATCCTCAAGCTACTCAAGCAAGACGAACAGCCGGTAGATTTAAGCTTTGTTAATGACTACGACAACGCCATTCTTGCCAACTTGATCGAGTCTTTACCCGACCAATACCGGCAACAAATTTGGCCCCAGCTGGCGGAACAGCGTTTTTGGCCGATCCTGCACTTGATGCAGTATGAAACGGTTAAACACTTATTTGACCTGTTCACTGCGCAACAAATCGCCGCCTTGCAAAGCCATATTGGCGATGCAGAAATTGTTGAATTTGCCGACTTTCTGCCCGAGCAGATGGTGGACACTTATCTTGAACAACAAGACCAGTTAAGCGCCACCCAACTGCAAGACGCCTTAAGTTACGACGATGAGCAAATTGGTCGTTATACCGATCTGCATATTCTACGTGCCCGCCCCAACTCAACAGTACAGCGGATCAAACAACGCTTGCTCGACAAACAAGATAAACATGTTGCGGTTTACCTAGTAGACGCCCAAGGGCAGTTCCAAGGGGCTTGCAGCATGACCGACATCATCAACGCTGATGACCATACCCGCTTAAAAGAGCTGAGCTTTAGCATCGAAGTGTTCGACCATCAGCAAATGCTCAGTGAGGTGGCCTTGTCGGTGAATGTATTGGCTGGTCACGCTTGGCACCCGGTGCAACGCGACGGCAAAATTATCGGCGCAATTGCAGTATCTAACCTTGTGCAGTGGTTGCAAGAGCGCAGTTTAGAAGTAGCGATTAGCGAGGCGCCCTCTAACGAAGAAGATCTATTTACCCCAGTGCGCACTGCCGCCAAGATGCGGGCTATTTGGCTTACCACCAACTTAGCCACGGCCTTTTTAGCCTCTTGGGTGATTGGCTTATTTGAAGGGGCGCTGCAACAATTGGTGGCCTTAGCCATTTTAATGCCGGTGGTGGCCAGCATGGGCGGGATTGCTGGCAGCCAAACCCTCGCGGTAGCGCTGCGCGGTATTGCCCTGAACCACTTACAACAAAGTAACTTAAAGCTGTTATTAAACAAAGAGATAAAGATTGCCGCATGGAACGGGTTATTGCTGGGCGTAGTGATAGCGGGAGTGGTCAGTTATTGGTTTAGCTCGATCCCCTTGGGCTTGGTTATCTTTGTTGCGATTGTGCTTAACAGCTTAGCGGCGGCGGCCTCAGCTACGCTGATCCCATTTTTGCTGAAAAAAATGAAGATCGACCCGGCGGTTGCCGGTTCAGTGATCCTGACCACCGTGACTGACATCGTAGGTTTTGTCGCCTTTCTCGGCTTAGCCTCTCTGTTCCTCATGCATTAATTTAAGGGTGCCATCATGCTTAGAACTTGGCTCAGTATTAACGGACAAGCGCCACAACTAGGTGACCAGCAGCAAATCGCCGACTGGTCTGCTCAAGCCAACGCCCAGTTATGGATAGACATCGACTTAAGCAACTACCTGCAAATTGAGGCCGAGGAGATTTTAAAACAGTTTAATTGCCACGCCTTGTCGATTGTTGACGTGTTCCGCCATCGCCATCCGCCCAAGATAGAGCTGTTTGACGACCAAGTATTCCTGCTTTATCGCGGCATTCAACAATGCTTAGGCGAGCTTAGATTTGAGCACATGCAACTGGCCATGTTCATTGGCCCTAATTATTTAATCACCTTACATCAGGGGCGCTCGCAGGGTATCGAGAACTTGCTGGAACAAGGCTTTGCCAAATACCTCAACGCACCACTGAGCTTGGCCAGTCGCATCATGCATACCTCATCCAACTTGTACTTAAACCAGTTGTTAGAATTTGAAGACAAGCTCAGCGAGTTAGAAGAGCAAATTCATGAACATGGCAACGACTACATTCTGGCGGCCATCACTCGTAAGAAAACCGATTTACTGCGGCTGAATCGGATCTTCAACTACCATCTCAACCTCAGCCAAACCTTAATTGAGTTACAACATCAAACCGAGCCCAGTAACATCAGCATCGACCAACCGGTGATGCAGGATTTACACGAACGCTTTGAGCGCTTACAGAGTTTGAGTAGGATGTACTACGAGATTTGTGGCGACTTAGTGGATGGTTATTTATCAATAAGCTCGCACAAGCTGAACAATACCATGCGAGTACTCACCCTGATTACCGCCATTTTCGTGCCCTTGAGTTTTTTAGCGGGTATTTACGGCATGAACTTCGAGGTGATTCCCGAGCTGCACCACCCCGATGGTTACTTCATCCTGTTGGCGGTAATGGCCAGCATTGCACTAGGGCTGATTGGCCTATTTAAATGGAAGCGCTGGTTTTAACCAGCGACAATTACCTAGGCCTGTCTAAGACCTATCAATAACGGATTAATATGAAAAGACTCATTTTGGTGACCTCACCACCGGCCAGCGGTAAAACTTACATTTCTAAACAACTAGCCAAAGCGCTTAAGCACGTTGTGTACTTAGATAAAGACACACTTATTGTGTTATCGCATCAGATTTTTAAACTCGCGAATGTCGAGGTGAACCGTAGTTCCGAGTTCTTTGAACAACACATCCGTAACTACGAGTATCAGGCCACTTTAGCACTAGCAATGGAAGCCTTAGACTATGACGATATTGTGCTAATAAATGCGCCATTCACCCGAGAAATTAGAGATACAGCCTACATCGACAACTTAAAACAGCAGCTGCTAGAAAAAAATGCGCGACTCACGGTGGTGTGGGTAGAAACGGATGTTAATGTAGTTAAACAGCGAATGATTGAACGAAACTCGCCGCGAGATACGTGGAAACTCGCAAACTGGGATCAATACATTGCGGGAGTAGACTTCTCTATTCCTCATTGCATCGACAAGCCCGAGGTAGTTGACGATTTACTGCTATTTAAAAACTCGAATCAGCAACAGTATCAACAATCGATGCAAGATATCTTGCGCGTTTTAGAGACCAGCTAATTTTTGAAAAATGCTTAAAAAAACCGCTTTAAGGCGAGTTTATTGTTATTAAGTTTAGCGAAATAGCGACTCGCTGATTGCGCTGAACCTATGCCAATACTGCAGCATAATCACAACCAACAGTGAACGCTACCTGCATATCTATCAGGCAATACTAAAGACCATGGGACAACTAGTATGGCAATGGCGTTACTCGCACTCGCCATTGGCTAAGCTGCACTGTTATTCAGTAGTACCGTTATACTCAACGATCCCACATCACATCACATTGCTTTTTAGTCGCTGAGCTTAATAGCTCAATTAGGGGCTGAGCACGCGTACTTAAGTTAATGGCAGGCTCTAATTCAGCACCGTCCTCATCCGCCTCAGATGGCTCAAGCTGAGCGTTAGCGGCTAGCTCAAGCTCGGCTTTTAACTTGGCTAATGCTTCGGCAACATCCTCGGCCCGTATCGCACCCGGCACGCCACCACTGTGCCCCATCATTTTTAATAGCGCTAAACCAATATCGCCAAACATGGTGACATTGGCGTAAGCTTTACAGCTGAATGTAATTAACATGGGCATTTACCTTTAAGTCAAGACTACCCTAGCAGCATAAAACGATTCGCAGATGCTTTCCTTAAGCTAAACGACATTGTTGCCCACAAGCCCAAATTAAAAGGCTTGTTATCTTCTCTGAACGCTTAGCCATTGCTCTTGCGCCACGAAAAACGCACTGCTGATAGAGCTTAGTAGTAAGAAGAGAGCTTGAGAAGGGAATATGGTGAGTGAGCCACGCAGACGACTAGCAAGAGAGATATTAAAACAGGCTAAAGATGGCCTTTGCACACTTACGCTTGGTTTGCTAAATCATTAGATAATGGCAGCTAAACCCTTAAAGAAAAGCTACCTAATAAAGAGGGTTAGTGGGTAATTAAGCCACTAACAAGAGCGCTAAACTAGCGCTCTTGCTAAACCAAGTTACTCAATTTCCAGATACACCTTATCCAGCAACGACATGGCGAGGTTGTTATCGTAGTATGCCGCTTCGTTGATGAAGGCGGGGTAAACGATTTTATCTCCCTCATAATAAATATCTTCACCATTGAAGGTACGGAATAAGGGATCGCCAGGATTTAAGGGTTTAAAGTCATTGTCTTGCACATGCTGGTGAACCATGGCCAAACGCTCACCCTGTTCATCCATCGGCAAGGTGATGGTATCAAGATATAAAAACGCTTCTAGCAGTTTGGGTAAGGCCGGTACGGCTTGCTGATTATGCAAATCAACAAAGTCTAAAATGTAACCGGTCATTCGCTCCATTTGCTCTAGAATATCTTGGCGCAGAGCCGATTGTGGCTGCGGCCCAACTTCAATTAATACTCCATACTTACCACAGCTAGCCAAAAAGCGATGCTGCGCCATGTCGGCTTCGCCTTCTTCCAAGAAAATCACTGCTTCCGGCATTTGCATTTTCACGTAAGCCGCTAACTGTTTATAAAATGGTGTTTGTTCAAGTAGGATCAGGGTTGGCCCCATATTGGACGTGGTATTGTGTAAATCAATTACCAAATCCATATTGGGATTAGCCTTAGGCCCCAACTGCTGATGCAGCGCCTTGGCACGAGACTGCTCATAGTTAGCCAAGTCATAATCGGCCAAAGACTGGGCGCTAAACTGGCGATTTAAGTCGGCGTCAATGTAACGCTTATTTTCGGCATAGGCTTTGGGGTTAGCAAATACGGTTTCAACTTGTAGGCTAGCGCGCGCCACTAGCTGAGGCTGTTTTTGCCACTTTTTAACTAAGTAAATACCGCTAAATTCATTTCCGTGGGTGCCGCCAACAATGGCGACCTTAGAGATCTTGGACAAGCTTGACCCTCCTTTTAAGCTCAATGCTGTAAGCATCGAGCTTAAAAGGTAATTACCCATGACTCAAGCTATTCATCTTCATCTTCGTCTTGCTGTTGCCGGCTCAGGCGATAGGCTTTGGGGGTAAGCTCTAAATCTTTCTTAAACACCGCATACATATATTGCAGCGACGGATAACCACACAATTCGGCGATATCCGAGGTAGACAATTCGGTATTACGCAGCAAGCTCATCGCTTGGTCGAGTTTAGCGCAGTGAATCTCTTGGTGAACCGAATGACCAATATCATCCTTGAAGCGCTTCTCAAGATTAGAACGTGACACTTTCACGTAATCCAGTACCTGTTCCACCTTAATTCCCTTACAAGCATTATGGCGAATGTAGTGCATGGCTTGAATCACATAAGGGTCTTTCAAGGCTTTGTAATCGGTAGATTGACGCTCAATCACTTGCTCGGGCCCGACCAACAAACGTGGTTTACCCAAGTCGTGGCCTTGCAGCTGACGATGTAGCATTTTTGCCGCCTGAAAGCCCATTTTACGACAGCCCTGCGCAACCGAACTCAAGGATACGCGGCTTAAATGGCGAGTTAAGTCTTCGTCGTCGATGCCAATAATGGAGACCTTATCAGGTACAATTATGCCTAGATGGTCACACACCTGTAGTAAGTGGCGTGCTCGCGCATCCGATACTGCCACAATGCCCACTGGCTTAGGCATGGACTGGATCCAGTCGGCCAAACGGTTCATTGCATACTGCCAAGATTCGGCGTTGGTTTCTAAGCCGCGATAAACGGCACATTCATAACCATCATTGGCGACGAGTTGTTGAAATACCGACTCGCGCTCCATCGCCCAACGACTGTCTTCGCTCTTAGGCATACCGTAATAGGCAAAATATTCTAAACCCTTGGCTTTTAAATGCTCGTAGGCAGAGCTCACCAAAGCGCGGTTATCGGTCGCCACATAGGGAACTTCGGGATAGTTTTCGGGGTTTTCATAGGAGCTGCCCACCGCCACTATCGGCACGCGCAAGCCCTTTAAAGCTTGCTCTATCTCAGGATCGTCGAAGTCGGCGATAATGCCATCACCGACCCAATGTTGTAACTTACTAATCCTGCATCGGAAATCTTCTTCCAAAAAAATATCCCAATCACATTGGGAGGCTTGCAAGTAATCTCCAATCCCCTTAATTACTTGACGGTCATAAACTTTGTTGGCGTTAAACAACAAAGTAATTTTAAAACGCTTATCAAACATCTGGGATCCTAATGCTAGGTCATTCGAGAATTAATTCAATATGTAAAAAAAATCTCGAAAGCGCCACTGTGAAAAATCGTAATGTGATTATGATCATGTACATTTTAGGCAAAATTGTGAACTTCACCACGCGAGAGAAAAACGCTACTCCGCTAGCAATTTTCGTAATTGAGAGCGCTTTCTAATCCACGGCAGGATTATGCCATATTGTTTAATCATTGGCTGCCATCCTTAGCGTTGTGCTAAATCATGCAGCTCGCTTGCACGAAGGAAAATTTATGTATATTGGTATCGATTTAGGCACCTCTGGCGTCAAAGTGGTATTGCTTGGCGAAAATGGTGAGCTACTAGGCCAAACCACCGAGAGCTTAAGCGTGTCGCGTCCTGCGCCACTGTGTTCAGAGCAAGCTCCACAAGATTGGTGGCAAGCCACTCAAGATGCGCTCACCACACTTAGCCAACAACATTCTCTCGCTTCGGTAAAGGCCATTGGATTAAGCGGACAAATGCATGGCGCGACCCTGTTAGATGCGCAAGGTGAAGTGCTGCGCCCAGCCATTCTTTGGAATGATGGCCGCAGTGCAGCCCAGTGTGAAGAGTTAGAACGCTTGGTGCCAGAGTCTCGCGACATAGTGGGCAACATCATGATGCCGGGCTTCACTGCCCCCAAATTGCTCTGGGTGAAACAAAACGAGCCGGAGATCTTCAACAAAGTCGACAAGGTATTGTTACCCAAAGATTACCTACGTTACCTATTGTCGGGCGATTTTGCCTCGGATATGTCGGATGCTGCTGGCACCATGTGGCTAGATGTGGCGAAACGCGACTGGAGCGAGCAAATCCTCGCCGCCACAGGGCTGACTCGCGAACACATGCCGGCCTTGTTTGAAGGCAACCAAATTACCGGTCACCTCAAAGCCGAATTAGCCGAGCGCTGGGGCATGCCTGCAGTACCACTAGTGGCGGGCGGTGGAGACAACGCCGCAGGAGCGGTGGGTGTGGGCATCACCAAACCAGGCCAAGCCATGTTGTCTTTAGGTACTTCTGGAGTCTATTTTGCGGTTAGCGATGGCTACCTCAGCAACCCAGAATCAGCCTTGCACAGCTTCTGTCATGCCTTACCTGGCACTTGGCACCAAATGTCGGTGATTCTTAGCGCTGCCTCTTGCTTAGACTGGGTGGTTAAGCTCACTGGACAAGCCGATGTACCTAGCATGTTAGAGGCGGTAGAAGCCGCTCCAGAAAGTGACAACCCGGTGGTGTTCCTACCTTACTTATCGGGCGAGCGCACACCTCATAACAACCCCGAAGCCAAAGGCGTGTTCTTTGGCATGACTCACTCAACTGGCCCGCTAGACCTATGCCGAGCCGTTCTAGAAGGGGTAGCCTTTGCCTTTGCCGATGGTTTGGATGCACTGCATGCCACTGGCTTAAAACCTGAGGAAATCACCTTGATTGGTGGCGGCGCACGTAGCCGTTACTGGCGACAAATGCTGGCCGATGTATTTGGTCAGGCGGTGAGCTATCGTCTAGGTGGCGATGTTGGCCCAGCCTTGGGAGCGGCGCGTCTGGCGCAATTGGCAGTTAATCCTGAAGCCAGCTTAGAACAGGTTTGTCCGGTTCCCGAGTTGGTTGAAGTACACCAAAGCAATGCCGAGCGCCATGCTAATTACGCCCAACGCCGCGCCTGTTATCAAGCGCTTTACCCACAGTTGGTTGGTCTGTTTTAAGCACTCTGCTCTGCGCCAGCCAACAGGCTGGCGCTCACTACGTGTATTACGGCAATACTGCTTATTTATTTCCCTTAGCCATTGGAAACCGACGATGACTGAAAATTACCGCGTTGCACTGTTACTTAACGCCAACATGGCCTATGACCGCGGCATCATCACGGGCATCTCTTCGTTTGTGAAAAAAGGCAGCCCGTGGAATCTATTCATCGGCGAACAAAACCTGTTTTCGGTGGACGATTTTAATAAGTGGCAGGGAGATGGCGTGATCGCCGATTTTGATCACCCCGACATTCGCGACGCCATCCAATCACGAGATATTCCAGTGGTGGGGGTTGCCAGCAGTGAAACGGTGGCCAAACAAATGCAGGGCTATCCGCTAGTGATGTCGGATAACAAACAGATCATCAATATGGCGGCGCGTTTTTTAAAAATGCGCCGTTACACTCATCTGGCCTTCTGCGGCTACCCTAACCGCCCCTTTAACAATTGGTCGGCCAATCGACAAACCCTGCTGCGTCAATGGTGCGTTGACAATCAATGCAGTTATAGCGAATTTACCGCTAGAGACAATGCCGATACTTGGGACAGTGACCTAGCCTGTTTATGTGAATGGTTAATTCGCCTGCCCAAACCGGTGGGCATTATTGCCGCCAATGACGTGCGTGCGCGCCAGCTGAGCTATGCCTGCAAACTGGCAAAAATTAGCATTCCTGAAGATGTGTCGATCATGGGCATCGACGATGATGAACTCAACTGTACCCTTAGCCTACCTAGCTTAACCTCGGTGCGTCAAGGTACCCGAGCCATGGGTTACTTGGCCGCTTCCTTGCTGCAGCCCTTAATGGAAGGTAAACAGTTAGTTCAGTATCAACATTATGTGCAACCAGAACGAGTGATAGCTCGCGACTCCACCGACTTCTTCCATTTTAAAGATAATTTGGTACGCGGGGCGCTTAACCTGATACGAATTAATCAGGGCAATATCAAAGTAAAACACATCTTGGCCGAGCTGGGCTGCTCGCGCGGCGCCATCGACAATAAGTTTCACCATGAGCTGGGTATGTCCTTACATGCCTATTTACTGGATTGCCAACTCAACCTAGCCTTAGAATTATTGGTCGATACCGATCAAACCTTGAGCCAAATCGCCCAAACGGTGGGTTTCAGCAGCCCGCAATATCTCTCCTGCGCGGTCAAAAAACGCTGGGGAATGGCCCCCGGTATGCTACGTGAGCAAAAAGGCATGACAAACCGAGAGCTAGCTCCGTTTATTGAGCAAACAAAGCAACCATTAAAGCAGGCCTAAGTGACCAATAGGCGAACTTGATTAGGCGAAAAACACAGCATAACTGACTAAAAGCTAGTGTTTTATCGCCAAGCAAGCTCCCCCCAAACAGCGTTAGTTTAAGCATAAAAATCAACCAACAAATACGGTGAACAATGAAAAAACATCATTCGCCTTACTATATATCTGCCACTTTATTGCGTATCTTTTTTTAGCCGATGGGCGCATGCTGCTTTGAATAAGTACAACAAGGCAACATCTTGTCGCGGTGTGGCAGGCTAAACACACCCATACAACGTGATCTTGATCGACACTGCGAAAATTCAACATAAGCGCTAAAAAAAGCGTAATTGTACTTAACTGCCAGTCTGGCACTTTATATGGATATGGAGCTTAGTTGGAAGCTTGACCTGCAATTGATAATGCAGGCAAACCAACAAGCCTAGGAATATGATTTCATTACTAAGGGTCGATACTTTTTATGAGTTCTCTACTACAACAGCTGAAACAATACACCACCGTGGTGGCCGATACCGGTGATTTAGACACCATGCGTAAATTTTCACCTGAAGACGCTACCACCAATCCTTCACTGATCGTCAAAGCACTTGCCTTACCGGAATATTCCGAACTGCTAAAAGAAGTAGCAGCTTGGGCGAAAACCCAAAGCGATGATCCCGCCGAGCAACTAGCCATGGCTGCCGACAAAGTGGTGGTGACCATTGGTTGCAAGGTGCTAGAACTGGTTCCTGGACGTATCTCTACTGAAGTGGATGCTCGTTTATCGTTTGATACCGAAGCCAGTATTGCCAAGGCGCGCCGCCTAATAGAGTTATACCAAGCCGCTGGCGTAAGCAAAGAACGTGTGTTGATTAAATTGGCCTCAACCTGGCAAGGTATTCGCGCCGCCGAACAACTAGAAAAAGAAGGGATTAACTGTAACCTAACCCTATTATTTTCATTCGCCCAAGCACGCGCCTGTGCCGAAGCTGGCGTATTCTTAATTTCGCCCTTCGTTGGACGGATCCTAGATTGGTACAAAGCCAAAGATGGCAGCATCGACTACAGCGGTGCCAATGATCCCGGTGTAATTTCGGTCACCGACATCTACCGCTACTACAAAGATCACGGTTACAACACCGTGGTGATGGGAGCTAGCTTCCGCAATATTGGGGAAATTATTGAGCTTGCTGGTTGTGATCGCCTCACCATTGGGCCTGCACTATTAGAAGAGCTTGATCAAACTGAGCAAGTACTAGAGCCACGTTTACAAGACCAAGGCGTAAACCAGAAACGCCCCGAGCCTATGACCGAAGCCGAGTTTTACTGGGCCCATAACGAAGATGCTATGGCCACCGAGAAACTCGCCGAAGGCATACGTGCCTTTGCCGTTGATCAGGTCAAACTCGACAAAATGCTAGTTGCAGCATTACAGGCTTAACTCACTATTAGGAAGCAAAAGATGTCTCACCCTCGTCAACAATACGCCAATGCGATCCGTGCGCTTAGCATGGATGGCGTACAGCAAGCTAAATCAGGCCACCCTGGTGCGCCCATGGGCATGGCCGATATCGCCGAAGTACTATGGCGTGACCACTTGGTTCACAACCCTAGCAACCCCAGCTGGAGCAACCGCGACCGCTTTGTGCTGTCTAATGGCCATGGTTCGATGCTGCTTTATTCTCTGCTTCACCTTAGCGGTTATGAGCTACCCATTGAAGAGTTGAAAAATTTCCGCCAGCTGCATTCTAAAACACCTGGCCACCCAGAATATGGTTACGCCCCCGGCGTAGAAACCACCACTGGCCCACTTGGTCAGGGGATTGCCAACGCAGTGGGTATGGCACTGGCCGAAAAAATGCTGGCCGCCCAGTTTAACCGCAACGACTTTGCCATCGTCGACCACTTCAGCTATGCCTTTATGGGTGACGGCTGTTTAATGGAAGGCATCTCTCACGAAGTCTGTTCGCTAGCGGGCACCTTAGGTTTGGGTAAACTGATTGCCTTCTGGGATGACAACGGCATTTCTATTGATGGCCACGTAGAAGGCTGGTTTACCGACGATACTCCAGCTCGCTTTGAAGCTTACGGCTGGCAAGTGATCCGTGACGTAGACGGCCACGACCCCGAGCAAATTAATGCCGCCATTGTTGCCGCCAAGGCAGAATTAAACAAACCTACCTTAATCTGTACTAAAACCATTATAGGTTTTGGTTCACCCAATAAATCAGGTTCTCACGACTGTCACGGCGCCCCACTAGGCGAAGACGAAGTGAAAGCCGCCCGCGAATTCCTTGGCTGGCAATATCCAGCCTTTGAAGTTCCCAGCCATATCTATCAAGCCTGGGACCATCGAGCCAAGGGCAGCGAGCAAGAAAACGCCTGGAATGACTTATTTGCCGCTTATCAAAAAGCCTACCCAGAATTGGCCAGAGAATACTCTCGCCGGGTGCAGGGTGAGTTGCCAGAAAACTGGCAAGCCGAAAGCCTAGCCTTGTTGCAAGGTTTACAAAATCAACCCGCTAACATTGCTAGCCGCCAAGCCTCTAAAAATACCTTGGATGTGGTGGGCAAGTTGTTGCCCGAGCTACTCGGTGGTTCCGCCGATTTAGCACCGTCTAATTTAACTTTCCACGCTAGCTCTAAATCAGTGAGTGCCGAAGATGCTTCGGGTAACTACATTCACTACGGGGTGCGAGAGTTTGGTATGTCAGCCATGCAAAACGGCATCGCCTTACATGGTGGCTTTATTCCGTATTCAGCCACCTTCCTGATGTTTATGGAATATGCGCGTAACGCCGTGCGCATGGCGGCGCTAATGAAGCAACGCTCGATTTTTGTATATACCCATGACTCCATTGGTTTGGGTGAAGACGGCCCAACTCACCAACCGGTTGAGCAAGTGGCAAGTTTGCGCCTTACCCCTAACATGGAAACTTGGCGCCCTTGTGACCAAGTTGAATCGGCGGCGTCTTGGATCAACGCCATTGAGCGTCAAGACGGGCCTAGCGCGTTAATCTTCTCTCGTCAGGCACTTGAGCAGCAGAAACGCAGCACTGAGCAATTAGAACAAATTAGCCGTGGTGCTTATGTCTTAAAAGACTGCAGTGGCACGCCAGAGTTGATCTTAATTGCTACCGGATCCGAGGTAGAACTAGCCGTAGCGGCAGCCGCCAAGTTGAGCGAGCAAGGTAAGCAAGTCAGAGTTGTTTCGATGCCTTGTTGTGAGCGCTTCGACAAGCAAGATGCCGACTACCGCGAAGCCGTATTACCCAAAGCAGTACGCGCACGAGTCGCAGTAGAAGCACTACAAGCCGACTATTGGGGTAAATACGTTGGTTTAGACGGTATCACTGTGGGCATGACTAGCTTTGGTGAATCGGCACCGGCCGGCGAGCTGTTTAAACTATTTGGCTTTACCGTAGACAACGTGATTGATAAAAGCCTTAGCTTATTAAACAACTAAACCTACTGAACAAAGCGCTGGTTTCAGCGCTTTGTTTTCCCCTACCGAATAAAATAAACCCACTTATTATTATGCACTTACTCAGTTAAAGTCTGCGCGCTTAGGCTTTTTCAAATAATTTTGCTATTAGCCAAGCTACCCGCTTAGAATGAAATCTATACTGCAAGGATAGCGAGTAAAAAGGAGCCATAGCGAATGGGTAAAGTAGCACGCTTGCTGGTGGCTATCGTCGGGCTATGGCTTGCTAACGCTCAAGCAGAGCCGTTGCGTTTGGTTTATCCCGATTTTCCCCCCTATACCACCAATAGTAAGCCCCCTTTGGCCGTCGGCAATTTCTTGCTTGAAAAGATCATGCAACACATGGATCAAAGCTATCAAACTCGTATGGTGCCGAACTATAAGCGAGCGCTTAGTGAGCTCGAAAATGACAAGGCTGATGGGCTTTTCTTAGCCTCTAGAAATAACCAACGCGATCATATCGCAGAATTTTCTAGCCCCTTGCTGCATAACAATTGGAGCTGGTTTTTCCGCTACGACACGTTCTTAGATCCTTATTCCGCGGCATTTAAAAGCCAAGCTAAGGTGGCCTCGATTGAAGGGACAAATACCCATTTTTGGCTGTTGCAGCACCACTACCGGGTCATTGGCAAGCAAAACGATGTGAAAAAGCTGGCACAAATGCTGTTCGACTTAAAGCGCATCGATGCGGCTTTTTTATCGGCAGACGTATTTAAAGAGAGTTCAGACCACCCAAACTTAGTTAACGACGAATACATTGAAGTGGTGCAAAGCGCCACGCCTTTTGGTATTTACATCTCTAAATCCTATCTAGCCAAGCACCCCGATTTTATGACCCGCTTAAACCAAGCCATCAATACTGTACAGAAACAATACTTAAATAATTCCTACTCGCTCTCTGGTTTTAACCGCGACGCCGCAGCCCGATAGCCCCTCACTACTTATGTTTTTCGTTAAGCAGCAATAAGGCTGTTACGAAATTTCACATCGAAACCTATTTCAGCTGTATTTTGTGATTTTCCTGAAAAAGCACGCAGAAAAAACGCGAGTCAGCGCACGAAAAGCAAATAGCTGAAAAAACCCTGCATTTTTCGTAATTGAGCGAAAGCCTGCCAGAGCTAACAATGAAACTCACCAGGAGACAGGTTCTCCGGATGAACACGCATTCTTTTTAGGAGTAGTACCATGGCTCAATATTTTGACCAATTTGAAAAAATCGCATACGAAGGACCTGAGTCCACTAACCCATTGGCGTTCCGCCATTACGATGCCAATAAGGTAATCATGGGTAAAACCATGGCCGAACACCTACGCTTTGGTGCTTGTTACTGGCATAACTTCTGCTGGAATGGCTTTGACATATTTGGTGCAGGCACTTTCGACCGTCCTTGGCAGCAAGGTGGTGACACCCTAGAGAACGCAAAAGCCAAAGCCGACGTTGCTTTCGATTTCTTCTCTAAAATTGGCACTCCCTACTACTCTTTCCATGACGTAGACGTAGCTCCACAGGGCAACTCAATTAAAGAGTATGCCGAAAACATGAAGATCATGATGGACGTGCTTGCTCAGAAACAAGACGAAACAGGCATGAAACTATTGTGGGGCACCGCCAATGCCTTCTCTAACGCTCGCTTCATGTCTGGTGCAGGCTCTAACCCTAACCCAGAAGTATTTGCCTATGCAGCGACTCAAGTCTTCACTGCAATGAACGCCACTAAAATGCTAGGCGGTGAAAACTACGTATTATGGGGTGGCCGTGAAGGTTATGAAACGCTACTCAATACCGACTTACGTCAAGAGCGTGAACAACTTGGCCGCTTCTTCCAAATGGTAGTTGAGCACAAACATAAAATTGGCTTTAAAGGCACCTTGTTGATCGAACCTAAACCAGCAGAGCCAACTAAACACCAATACGACTACGATACCGCCACGGTATATGGCTTCTTGAAGCAATTTGGCCTAGAGAACGAAGTAAAAGTTAACATTGAAGTGAACCACGCAACCCTAGCCGGTCACTCTTTCCATCACGAAATTGCTACCGCTATTTCACTCGGCTTGTTCGGTTCTATCGACGCAAACCGTGGTGATGCTCAACTAGGCTGGGATACCGACCAATTCCCTAATAGCGTAGAAGAGTGGACGCCAGTCATGTACGACATCCTACGCAACGGTGGCTTTGCTACTGGTGGTTTGATGTTTGATACTAAACTACGTCGTCAAAGTATCAATCCTGCTGACTACTTCCATGGCCATATCGGCGGCATGGACACTTGTGCACTAGCACTAGAAAAAGCGGCCAAACTGATCGAAAGCGAAGAAATTAGCAAAATTGTTGCAGAGCGTTACGCCGGTTGGAGCGGTGACTTTGGTAAAGCCATTATGTCTGGTGATTACAGCCTAGAGTCGCTAGCTCAGCATGCGCTTGCCGAAAACATTGACCCAGCCCATGTATCAGGCCGTCAAGAAGAGTTGGAAAACATCGTCAACAAGTACATTTACAGCAAATAAGCTGAAAACCGATCGCTAATTGGTACTCATTTGCCGACGCTCTGCGTCGGCTTTTTTATTTAGCCTGCCGCGACAAGAAGTGACCGCTAAGCAAGCCGAATTAACTCCAGAGTGAAGCGCGGCCCACCAGTATATGCCGTTGCTTAAGCTCAAGTTATACTCGCCCTACAACCATACAAACCATTTTCTGCTGCACTCACCATTAGACTGCAATTACAGCGAACAGCTGGCACACAAAACTCGCTAAACTAAACCTAAACGCTCGGCTGCTAACATTAATGGCTAATGCGATTCCCTCAATACAAACTTATTTCTGTAACAACAAAAATCTGACTGTTGCTAGCGCAACTAAAACTTATGCCCTACCATTTAATGATAAAAAAATCATTAAATGGTAAATACTAATGAGACCTAGCCCTACCAAGCCCTTAAGTTTATGTCTATTAATGCTGTCTTCACCGCAGGCGGTACTGGCTCAGCAAGCCACCCCACCGGCCCTGTTATTAGCTAGCGAATATTCTCAAGATATTCCCCTGCAAGGCTATTGGGTGTGTGAAAAATACGATGGCATTAGAGCCTATTGGAATGGCCAACAACTGATCAGCCGCAACGGCCTAGCGATTGCTCTGCCCGCTACCTTACGCCAGCAACTCCCGAGTATTCCTATCGAAGGAGAGCTCTGGTTGGGGCGTGGTCAGTTTGGCGCGCTACAAAGCTTAATCCAACAGCAAAACCCCTCTGCAGAGCAATGGCAAGCTCTGCAATTTATGGTATTTGACTTGCCCGATGCTGCAGGCAGTTATCGCCAGCGCTATCAGCGCTTGCAACAACTGGTTGAGGGTAAGCCGTTTTTGCAGCTACCGGTTTACCACCCTTACGCTGGGCCAGCAGAATTAACACGCCAATTAGACGAGCTGAGCAAACAAGGAGGTGAAGGGCTGATGTTGCGCGATCC